>CAYRTV010000087.1:0-8763 GCA_964427225.1 uncultured Eubacteriales bacterium | reverse complement strand
GGCCACCCGCTGCTGTTCTCCTCCGGACAGTTCGCTGGGATGATGAGCGACTCTGTCTTTAAGGCCCACGGTTTCCAGCGCTTCCTGCGCCAGCCGGGATATGTCCCGTTTATCTGAATAGATAAGGGGAAGCTCGACGTTTTCCTGGGCGCTTGTCCTCGCCAGCAAGTTGAACATCTGGAAGACAAATCCGATTTTTTTATTGCGGACCTTGGCCATCTCCTCATCCTCGAGGCGGCTGACTTCCAGTTCATCCAGAATCACATATCCGCTGGTCGGGCGGTCCAGGCATCCCAGAATGTTCATCAATGTGGATTTTCCCGATCCGGAAGCTCCCATGATCGCCACAAATTCTCCCTTGTTGATTTCGAGAGAAACGTCATTGACGGCGGTCACCTCCGCACTGGACCCCCTGTTATAGATTTTCATCAGGTTTTTTGCTTGAATCACCGGCTTATTCATCGATAATCTCCTTTTCGGTTATTCTGCAATAAAGACATAATCTCCCTCCTTGAGTCCGCTTATGATTTCCGTATATCCATCGGATCTCCATCCGGTTTGGACTTGACGCTGGACCGGTTCATCCTTCTCCATGACGGTCACGTAATATTCCCCCCGCTCCCTGTTCAACGCGGATGTGGGAACGGCCAGGACATCGCGCCGGGTTTCCAGGTAAATCGTCACATTTGCCGTCATTTCCGGACGGAGAATCTTATCATTAAAGTCCGTGATATCAACCGTCACGATATAATTGACGACATTATCCTGGATAACAGCCTTGGGATAGATGGCGGTGACTTTCCCCTCAAACTCCGTATTCCTGAATGTGTCAACAGTGAACATGGCGTCCAGCCCTGTCTCTATTTTTCCAATATCGGTTTCATCCACATATGTCTGGACTTCCAGCCTCTGCAGATCGATAAGATTGACGAAAGTGGGTGCAGCCAGGCTCGCCGCGACGGTTTCTCCTTCCTGGGTGGAAATGGACCCGATGACTCCGGAAATGGGGGCGTAAATGTTGGTGTATCCCAGCTGGACTTCGGCAAATTCAACATTGGCCTCAGCCTGGGCGACCTGCGCCAGGGCGGTTTCATATTCTTTTTCCGCCAAATCCGCCTGCTGGCGGGACGTGAAGTTTTTTTTCAGCAGCGACCGTTGCCGCTCCATATTGATGCGGGCGTACTCAAGGTCGGCCTTAACCTTGCGCAAGGCTGCTGTACTCTGTTCCAGCTTGGCCCTTAATTCGGAATCATCCAATTCCGCAATCACTTGCCCGGCCTCAACCTCATCTCCGATCTGGGCGCGCAGCCGTTCCACCACCCCGGAGACCCGGGATCCGACTTTGACTTCCGCGCCGATCTTCGGCTTGATAATTCCCGTGGCCAGGACATTTGATCCGATGTCCCGCCTGACGGCCTGGGCCCGCCGCATCGCTGACCGGCTTTCCTCTTTCTCAACGAAGGCGGGCCGAATGAGAAAATATAAAATAACACCAAGAGCGGTTATCACAAATAACCAAAACAATTTCTTCTTCATTGTAAATCTCCTTGAACTGCTGCATCGTTTGAGGCTCCCGTCACCCGGTCAACGACGGCCAAAGCGATTTTATAATCAGCCATAGCCTCGATCCGGCTTTCTTCCGCCGCCACCAGCGCGGTTTCCGCGTCGATCACTAGAATCATCGAACCGGTCCCTTCCCGGTACTCTTCTTCCGCGATGGCCAGGTTTTCCCTGGCACTGTCCAGCAATACAGCGGTATTGTCGATGCGTTCCTCGGATTCTTTAAGGTCAAGAAAGGCGTTCCAGACTTCCTGGCTGATTCCCTGCTTGAGAGCCTCCATCTGCTTATCTAAAATATTCAGGGCGGTTTTTTCCTGGGCGATTCTGGCCTGGTTGGCGAATCCTGTAAAAACAGGGAAGTTGATGCTCACTCCCGCAGACCAGCCGCTGCCTGAGCCGGAGGAGCGGCTTGACCCGAACAGGCTGGCTCCGGTATCAGCGGAGACCCAGGGGTAGAGATTGCTGCGGGCTGCGCGGATATTGGATTGCTGGGCCGCGATCCGGGCTTCGGCATTTCTGATTTCCGGCCGCTGTTCGAGAGCGCGCGCCAGAAGGGGATCAAAATCCAGGCGCCTTTCGGTTAATTCCAATTCTTCCAGGTTATCAAAAACATTAAGAGGCAGATGCGCATCCCGGCCGATGAATATATTGAGCACCCCTGAGGCAAAAAGCCGGGTGTTACGCGCGCGGATAAGGGAAAGCTCCGCATTGGAACGCTCCACCTCCGCCTGGAGGATATCCGAGCGGGAAACAACGCCGGCGTCAAACCGGGCCTGCGCGAATTCCAGAAAGTATTCGGCCCGCTCCAAAGCCTGCCGGGCGGCTCTCTCCAGATGCCGTGCCTGCAGAAGGCGGTAATACGCCTGGCTGACATTCAGGATAAGATCATTAAAACTGCCTTTATGCTGGGAAACAGCGGCCTGGTAAGCCGATTTCGCCGCATCATAGACCGCGGTTTTTCTCCCGCCCTGATAAAGATAATATTGGGCGGAGATACCGGCGTTATACTGGGAATAGGACACGGTTTGGCCCCGGAGTTCATCCTGCCGGTTCGAATAAATATTCCCTCTGGCATTCAGGTTGACGGAGGGATAGAATCCGGAGCGCGCTTCCCTGGTTTGAATCCGGTTTTCTTCAACATTGTAGGCGGACGCAAGAAAATCGGGGTTGCTCCGGACAGCCAGCGAAATGCACTCTTCAAGCGTCCGTACGACGGCTGGTTCGGACTGCGTTTCCGCCTGCAGCTGAATAAACAGAAAAAAGAAGGCAAAAATCAGCGGCAGGCTCCGGAATGTTGAACTGAATCTTCTTTCAGGAACTGTCATTTTATTCTCCTGCTTCTTATCTAAGTCTCAAGTATCGTCCTTCCCCCGGTTCAAAGTCCATTTCAAACCGTCCCCGCACAATGGAAAAAAAGATGTCCTGCTGTTCAGGTTTGAGGATATTTTTTACTTCAAGGAGATGTTCGACGACTTGTTCCTGGGCTTGCACTTGATAAGCATTTATTCTTTTTATAATATCCATCAGTTCGCCGTAATCAGACTCTTCGTTTCTAAGCGCTTCCACCAGGTTTATCCGTTCCTCCTGGAGCTGGACATAAAGAGCATCAATTCGGCTGTGAAAATCACTGCGGTTTTCTAAAAGCTGTTCTTCCTGTTCCCGGGAAAGGGAGAGTTCACGTTTCAACCGTTCGAAACCCGCTCCCGGACATGTGAGTTCAGGATTAAGCCACCGGTTATACACCATGACTCCTAAGGCGGTCAAATTGACGACCAGGAGAATCACGACGGCATAAGTTATGATTTTGATATTTTTTATTTTCATATCCATTCACTTCCTCGACGGGCCGTGCTGGTCTTGTTCGTCCAAAATTTCAATCAAAGAACCTGGGGGACTGATATCGAATAAGCCGAGTTTAAATTCTTCAGCGGCGGCTACGGGACTTTTAAGGGCAGCGGCTGTTTCCGCTGCAGGCTGCCGGTCGGAGGAGCCGATAACGGCACCGGCCGCTGCCGCCAATGAAATCAGAACGGCCATCGTTACTGGAAAAGCAAAACGCTGGACCCATTCAGCCGGTTTAAAGAAAAACCGCCGCGGTTGTCCTGCATCCTCAAGCCGCGCCTGAATATTATTCCATAATCGCTGCGAGGGGACGGCCTTTACCTCAAAAGGTGCCTGTATCCACAGCCGCTTGTTGTTCTCCAATATTCGGGCACATTCCGGGCAGCGATCCACATGGATGCGGACTTTTTGGGCCTCCGCCTTTTCCAAGTCGCCGTCAAGATAAAGGAGCATCTTTTCTTGAATCTGTTTATGAATATTGGTTTTTTTCATTTTCACCTCCTTAGACACACAGCCGCTCAAATAATCGCGGTTTTTTTTCATTCAACTTAATCTCTTCTGCAGGCTCTTTTTCCCCCGGAAAAGAAGAGAGCGGACGGATGCAGCGGAAAGCCCCATGGTCTCTGCAATCTCGTCATAAGAGAGGTCCATATAATGATTGAGGATGACAGCAACGCGCTGGTTTTTAGGAAGGGAATCGACGGCGTTCCAGACGAGAGCCTTTTTTTCTTCCTGTGTTAAGCGGGCCAACGGTTCCTGTTCCGGCTCCTGTGCCGGATACTTTCCTTTTTCGGCGAGAAAATCCAGCGATAAAAACCGGGCGTATTTTTTCCGCCGCAGACGGTTCAAACACAAGTTGACAGCAATGCGGTGAAGCCAGGTGGAAATACTTGATTCGCCGCGGAATTTTTTAATTTGCAGAAAGACTTTCAGGAACACTTCCTGGGTCATATCTTCCGCTTCCTGAGAATCCCGGAGCATCCGGAAACAAAGGCGAAAGACGGATTTATGGTATGTGTCGAAGAGCTTTTTAAAAGCCGCTTGATCTCCCGACTGGATTTTATCTATAAGGCCCAGGTCGATTTTTCCGTTTTCGTTCATATGCTTTATGGAATTATACTGGAAAATGGAACGTTTTACATTTGCGGAATCCCAATGGGGTCAGACCCCATTGCGGCGTTTCGCGGTGGGACCCCATTACTCGCCATTACTCGTTATTGAGGACAATAGAAATGGCGGCGAGGACTTCCTCCGGCGAATCGGCCTTCACATCGAGAACCCAGAGCTCATCATCTGCCGCGATGAAGCGAAAAGCCTCCCGGCCGGAGCCCACGGCCTCAAACAGCCGTCCGCCGTCCAGGCTGCGCATGGGGGCGTCTGCCAATCCCGCGTCGGCCAGGATATCCGCGATGGTTCCCTCCAGTCCAATCCAGGGAAGGATGGGACGAACTTCGAGAGCGGCCGTGTCACCGTTTTCCGCCCTCAGGCCGACCACCGTATCATCGGGCCAGAATAGATCGAGATTTTCAAAGACGAAACGGGAGGGTTTTTCCACCTCGAGGCCGAGCCAGGGGTTGATATAGCGGTTATCCCTGACCGTATATGCCTGGGCGTCGACGGGAACAAGCGTCTCTGCTTCTCCTTTCAGCCGATATCCCGTGATATCGATGTCGCATTGGCCGTAAAGCCGGGTCACGCCGCCGGCGCTGAGGATACCCGGGCCCTCCCGAAAGGACGTGTGCGTGACCTTCAGCCTGGCAGCGTCGGCCGGCCCGTGTGTGTAGAGCGCAGCGTCGATGGGAACCCAGACGTCCCCGATGAGGACCTCAACCCAAGCATGGCCGCCGAACATACGATCGGCATAGACATATCCCATGGCGAATCGGGATGGAATGCCTACGGAGCGGGCCAGTGTTGTGAGGAGGACAGCGTATTCCGTGCAGGTTCCCCTCCTGTTTTGAAAAACCTCTGTCGAGGGGGCAAGGGTGATGCCGAGATCGAAAGACATGTTCCGAGCTGTCCAGGCTTCCAGCTTCATGGCCGCGGAAAAGGCGTCCTTCTCTCCCTCCACCAGCCGGCGTGCCAGCGCTGAAAGCTCTGGATCGTCCGACTGGATGTATGCGTTCGACTCCAGGTATTCCTTCGTCTCATCGGTGGGGGCCGCAGGGAATCCGGCCACCGGCACTTGATCGGGGATCGTTACCTCGATGTGAAGCTTCTCCCGGTTCATCTTTACTATTTTCTGGAGGGGGTCCGCGAGGTCGGGCCATCCAAGGTCCGGATTCCTGTGGCGGAGCCGGAGGGAGAGCCACTCCGCTTTTCTTGGCTGCGGCAGGCGGATTTGGGTGAGAGCCTGGGATTTCGTATACATCTCATCCGGCAGTTCCCCCGAAGTCACCGACGCCAGCGCTTCTTCCTCCGTCGAAAGGAGGATCTCGATTTCCCCAAAAGGACCGGGCATGATTTGACGAAGAGAACGGCCCTCCCCGTCGATATAGAGAAGGGAGCGGATACCCAGGGCGGGAAGTTCCTCTGTGATGCGCCTGACATCGACCTCGTCCCCCTGCAAGAACATTGTCTCCTCTCCTTCGAAGATGCGGGTTGTTTCAACCACCATGCCCAGCTCCGCCATGAAAGTGTGGAAGTTGATGGTATCGCCGGGCTTTTGCAGCTCTCGCCGCGAGAGAAGCTCGATGCCGCGGGAACCCAGGAGGACGTGTTCGACGGGCAAGGTCCGGCTGAACTTGCGGTACCCGGCTTGCTGGGTGATGATAAGTTCTTTTTCCTTCAAGACGGCATCCAGGCGGGTTTTTTGATCGGACATCTCCGAGATTTGAGAAGCCGAAACGAATCTTCCGTCCGGCGACTCCAGAACCGTGCTCTGTATTCTCATTCGGATAATGGAGGACTTCCGATTAATGATGTAATGAGTATCCGTTTCGCTTTCCAGCATCCCGGAGGGAAGTATCGTCTGCTTGATGATGCTGCAGCCGATATCCTGGCCTCCCATGCGGACAAGATACCAGGATGTTTCCGTCGCCCCGGAAGCGTCAATCGAGTCATGAGGCATGAGTGAGGCGTTTCCGAAGCCAATTACCGGCATCAAAACGAGTGTGAAAACAGCAGCGATTATGGCAAATTTCTGTTTCATGTTCATGGTTTTTCTCCTGATGGTTTTTGAAAATGGCGGGATTTTTCCTCTTCCAGTGCATTGATAATGAGGCGAATGGCCCAGGAGACAGCCTCCCCGGCTTCCTTTCCGCTCAAGCCGTAAACGTCCTTAATAGTGGCCCAGGTGTGTCCGCTGAAGAGGGCGGCGGCAGCGGCTCGGGCATGGACTGAGGTCCTGGCATCGACTCCATCGACATTATCCCGCAGGCAGGTGTCGATGGTCTCTCTGCGGACGGCGGCGAGCTCGGGGCGTTGGCCTTCATGGATACGGGACCGCATGTATTCCTTAAAGAGCTTCTCCCTGGCACCGAAAACCTCGAACCAGCGGACAACCCCATCTGCAAGTTCCTCCGCTGATGCGGGCATGGATGTGATGCCGGATGTCTCGTTCAACCGGGACCAGAAGGCGGCAAGAAGATCATCTTTTGTCGGGAAATACCGGAAAATCGTCCGCAGCGAGACACCGCATGCATCAGCGATGGCCTCGAACGTCAGCTCGTCCAGCCCTCCCTCTTCGATAACCCGGCCCACGCCGTCCAGGATGATGTTCCTCGTCATGAGGGCATGTCTCTCCCGAAGCGTGATCTTTTCTGGAGATTCGATGTCGCCGTCTTGAGGTTTTTGTTTTTTCATGACATTGATTATGTCATAAATGCATTTGTAATGTCAAAACCCAATGGGGTCAGACCCCATTGCGGCGTTTCATGGTGCGACCCCACACCCTCATGTCATCCTGGGCGAAGCGAAGGATCGCCATACTAGCGATAACTAAGGCAGCCGGCTCAGCCATTGAAAGGCCGGCGCAATGAGTATTTTCCGGCCATTGTTTGAAATAAGCTTATAACCTTCGTGATTCCCAACCAGTTGGACGGCGGGAATTTGTAAATTCGCTTGAAACTTTTTCAAAGCAGGGGATACCTTTGAATCAGACATCTTCGCTTCAATAAGCACGACCGGATCACCCTGATCCGCAATAAGAAAATCGACTTCCTGTTTTTCCTTATTCCGGATAAAGTGAAGACTGAATGCTCCGTATCCCAGATCATTCCACTGAGTGACAGCCCGGAATAGTTCCGCCGCTATCATATTTTCAAAACGGGCGGATTTATCTTTGATGCGGGGAAAGTCCCATAGATATATTTTCCGTTCCTTTTGAATCGCCCGGGTTATTTTTTTTGTCCACGGATATACGCTGAAAACCAGAAAAACCAACTCAAATACGGAAAGCCAGTTCCGGATGGAGTTATAACTGACCCTGAGATCTGATGCAAGAGATGGAATCGACAGCGGGCTGCCGACCTTTGAAGGTAAAAGATAATAGAGGGTCTCCAATTCTTTTATCGACTTGACCGCGGTTAAATCACGGATATCCTCCCGGACGAGCTGATTCGAGTAGGTATTCGACCACCTGCGGTAGGATGTATCCTTATTGAGGAGAAACGGTTCGGGAAATCCGCTCATTTCAGACAACCGGGTCCATATATTCTTCAATTTGTCACTAACATCCATTGAGATGTCCAGAGGATTCTGCAAAAAGTCCTTAATTTCGCGGTTACGACTGCCCAGCTCGGCAATGGAAAAGGGCCAGAGATGAAAAAGATAATAGCGGCCGGCCAGGGAGTCTCCGCCCTTTTGGTAGATGTCCAGCCGTCCGCTTCCGGATACCAAGAATTGGTATTGGTCATGAAACTGGTCATAAATTCCTTTTAAATAATTCTTCCAATCCTTAAATTTATGGATTTCATCAAGAATAATAAGGGGTCTCGACGCATCCCGGCGCATGACTTCTTCAAAAAAATTCGGATTATTCAGAAGTTTTGTCCGGTGTTCGAGGATGTCCCAGTTAAAATAAAGGCTGTTGGTGAAGGATTTCGAAAGAATCTGAGCCAGCGTGGTTTTACCTGCCTGCCGGGGTCCCGCCATAAAAATCATGCTCTTTTCCCGGGATAGTTCGGTCCACACTTTTTGATAAAGCGATCGTTGTTCCACGTGACTATTATTCACAATAATGCAAAATAGTCAAGACTATTTTTCATTTGGGTAAAAAATGGTCAAATGGCCCAAAAATGGCCCAATGGGGTCAGACCCCATGGCGAGGCTTCGTGGTGCGACCCCATACCTTACCTGGATTTGATCTATAAGATCCGAATCGATTTTTCCATTTTTGTTCATATGCTTTTATGGAATCAT
>CAYRTV010000086.1:0-8775 GCA_964427225.1 uncultured Eubacteriales bacterium | reverse complement strand
ATATGAAAATAAAGCTTCCAACAAACTATTACAAAACGGCCGTGATCATTTTGATCCTCTTCAACTTATTTCTCTTTGCCGCCACAGTATCCTACCAGGTTACCTTAGCCGGTGAAATGTCCACTATTCCCGATCTCTCCGGAAAAACCCCGGATGAGGCGCGCGAGCTGCTGCAGACCAAGAAACTGTTTCTTTCTCAAACCGGGGTTGAACTGCACCCCCGTCATGAAAAAGGAGAAATCATTGCTCAGAATCCTCCTGCGGACTCAAAAATAAAGCTCTATAAAACGGTTGAAGTTGTTCTGAGTGCCGGAAGAGAAAAGGTGGTGGTTCCGGATGTAGTCGGCCGGACCTTGGAAAACATCAATCCCACCTTGGAGGAAGCCGGCCTTAGCAAAGGAAAAATCTCCCATGTGCATACACCGGCCTATGCGGCCGGAAAAATCATCAGCCAGTCTCCTCTTCCCGGGGAAGAAGTCGCCGTTGATTCAAGGATAAGTTTTCTGGTCAGCCAGGGCAACCTGGAGCCGAGGTTTTTGATGCCGGATCTGCTCGGCAAACAAGCCCGAGTGGTCACTCAGCAGCTGGAAACGATGGGATTCCGTATCGGCGATATGCGGCGTTCGCATTATCCCGGCCTCCGTGCGGGTATCATTATTAATCAGAATCCCCAGCCGGGAAACCGTATTCAGAAACGCAATATCATCACTTTAGAGGTCAGTAAATGAAAATACGGATAGCTCCATCCATTTTATCCGCAGACTATACGGAAATCGGCCGCGCCGTGAGTATGTTGGAAAAGCAGGGTGCGGATTTAATCCACATCGATGTCATGGACGGCCACTTCGTACCCAGCTTGACATTCGGCCCCGGGCTGGTTTCCCATATCAAAAAACAGACCGGCATTCCCCTTGATGTTCATCTCATGGTGGACAACCCCAGAGCTATGATCCCGGAATTCCAGCAAGCCGGTGCCGACTGGATATCCATCCATGCGGAAGCGACCATGCATTTACATAAAGATATCCAGACCATTCGAGAATCCGGGCTCAAAGCCGGGGCGGCCCTGAATCCCGCCACTCCGGTCCATTTTTTAAAAGATATTCTCCAGGAATTGGATTTTGTACTCATAATGACCGTCAATCCGGGATGGGGCGGTCAGTCGTTTATTCAAAACTGTATGAAAAAAGTCTCTCAACTGAGGCAATGGGTGTCGGGACAGAATTTAGACCTCCATATTCAGGTTGACGGAGGCATAAAATATGATAACATGGAATTACTCACCCGCAGCGGAGCGGATATTCTGGTTATCGGATCTGAGATTTTTCATTCCGGTAACCCGGCTGATACCATGAAAAAAATAAAAGAAAAGGCTGAAAGTTTAAAGTGAGCACGAATTGTCTGGTCACGGGAGCGGCTGGATTTATCGGGTCCCGTCTATGCAGCCGGCTGCTCAAAGACGGCTTTTCCGTCACCGGAATCGACTGTTTCACCGATTACTACCCCAGATTTATCAAAGATACTAATTTGGCTCCTTTGCTCCGGAAAGAACGTTTCCGTTTTATTGAAAAGGATATCAATCATGTGGATATGCCCCGGATTATCGATAAAATCGATGCAGTTTTTCATCTGGCGGCCCAAGCCGGCGTACGGGCAAGCTGGGGAAACAAGTTTTCCGATTATACCTGGAATAATATTGAAGCCACTCAGAAGATTTTGGAAGCCTGCAAAATCAAATCCGGTGTGAAGCTGGTTTACGCTTCCTCTTCTTCTGTCTATGGCGATTGCCCGGACCTTCCCATGCGGGAATCCAGCCGTTTGTTTCCATTTTCTCCCTATGGTGTGACTAAACTGGCAGCGGAACATCTTTGTTCCCTATACTTTCGAAACTACGGCGTTCCGGCCGTATCCCTGCGGTTTTTTACCGTTTACGGACCTGGACAGCGGCCGGATATGGCTTTTCACAAATTCCTGAAAAACGCGATGGAAGATGAGCCGATCACCATCTATGGAACCGGGGAACAGACCCGTGATTTTACTTATGTGGAAGATATTATTGCGGCCAATCTTGCTGCAATGGAAAAAGGCAAACCCGGGGAAATCTATAATATCGGGGGCGGGCATAACCGTAAGTTAAAAGAGATATTTCCCCTTCTGAATCAGGTGGCCGGGAAAGAGATTAAAATTCAATATATGGAAAATCAAAAGGGGGATGTCCCCCATACCGCTGCTGATATTTCAAAAGCCGCTGCCGATCTGGATTACCGGCCCCGGACCCATATCGAAATGGGGCTCAAAGAAGAATGGGAATGGGTGCAGCGGATATATGGTTAGAGCAATCTTCCGAATAAAGGATAAAGCATGAATAGAATAATCATATTTACAATGGCAGCGATGCTGGTTTTTATACCCGCCTGTAAAAAGAAAGAAGCGCAAATCGACCCGGATATTGCCTCAAACGACGAGGCCCTCTATCAGCAGGGAATGAATTTCATAGAGAAAGATCCGGACAAAGGCCGGCTCTATCTGCGTCAGGTCATTGATTCTTTCCCCAAGAGTTTTTACGCCCAGCGCGCAAAACTCGCCATTGCGGATTCCTATTTTGAAAAGGGAGATGAGGGCAGCATGATTATCGCCGCCTCCGAATACCGGGAGTTTATTTCCCTTTATCCCTATTCTCCCTCCGCTGCATATGCCCAATATCAGATCGCCATGACTTTTTTTGAAAAGGCCCATAAACCCGGTCGCGATCAAACCAAAACCCGTCAGGCTTTGGAAGAATTCAAACAAGTTGTGACTAAATATCCTTTGAGTGAAGAAGCCGAACAATCCAACGAGAAAATCATTGAATGCGAAGAACGCCTGGCTGAACACTCCCTGAATATTGCGATCCATTATTATAAACGCAGCGGATATAAAGCCACTATCAGCCGGCTGACCGAGATTCTGATCCAATACCCCAATTTCTCCAAAATGGACAAGGTCTATTTCTTTCTTGCTGACGCCTACTTCCAGAGCGGCCAAACTGAACAAAGTATTCCATATTACCGCAAATTGATCTCGGATTATCCACAAAGCGACCATACCGAAGACGCTCAGGAAAGGCTGCAGGAGATCGAAAAAAACAAGCCGACCGGCCGCGTGTCCGTCTTCGACTGACTGACTCGAAAGAAGAGGAAATAAAATACGATAACAGAAAGGGGAAAAGTCATGATTAAACAATTGCCGCTATCAATCCTTTGCCTGGTTCTGCTGATGACCGGCCCACTGCCGGGTCAGTCCTGGGAGATCAGAGACCGGAACGGAGACATTTCCGCGGGAGCGGGTTTTGAATATTTCCAACGCACTGTTTCGCTGGGTGAAAATTCCGACAACACCGCTTCCATGCATGGATTGATTTTCAGCCTGGGGGCGGATTACCGGCTGGGAAATCATTTCTCCCTGGGAGGCTTTGCCGGCTATGCACTATCCGGATTTGACCGGATTATATTCCGGGAACTCCCCTTCTCTCTGCAGCTGAATGAAGAAAACATAACCGGTATTCTCGCCGGGGCCCGGTTCTCCGCCGGTTCACTTTTTTTATCCCAATTTGAGATAAAAGGAGCCGGTCAGTTCGTCTATTTTATTGGAATGGATCAGACCTGGGATATCCCCGGCCTTGCGGTTTCCGGTCAAGCAACCGGAAAAACCGATTGGATGCGGGTTACGGCCGGACCGGTGATCTATTATGCCGAGCCCTTGATTTTTTCTCCCTATATGGCCGTCCAGCTGAATTATCTCTGGGGTTCGTTCACCATGGAAGAAGATATAGAGAATCTGTCCGGCTCGCAGGATTTAAATATCAAAGCCAAAGGATTCGTCAGCGTGTCCGCCGGCGGAACGACCCGGTTAACTCCGGAGTTGGAATTGGCTGCCGATATCAGCGTAATCCCGTCTGAGGGAGGCGTAGATTTTGGTATAATGCTTAATATTGCGTATATTTTTTAATCCTAGGAGGATATTATGAAAAGCAAAATTCTGATCGCCTTGATCGGACTGGCATTTTTCATTGGAGTCGGGTTTGCTTTCCAGAATAAAGATAAATCCCCAGTAAGGGAAACTCAATTTCAGAGCCGCGCAGAAAAATGGGACTGGATCCAGCGAAATATGAGAGAGGCTCAAAATAATTATGCTCCAGACCGTATCCTGATCAGATTCTCTTCGGTGGTTCCTGAGGATAAGGCCGCCGCCCTCCTAGGCGGCTATGGTATTTCGTCTCTGAAGCGAATCCCCCGCCTCAACATTTATACCCTTAAGCTGCCCGGTCATCTTTCTGTTCCCGATGCCATCGCACAATTAAATACCAATCCGGACATCGAGTATGCGGAACCGGATTATTCCGCTTCCATCGCCGCAACCCCCAATGACACACTATTTCAATATCAATATGCTCTATACAATACCGGGCAAAACCTGATCGATGTCATTCCAGGCAGTCCCCAAGGGACCTCCCGTGCCGATATCAAGGCTACCGCTGCCTGGGAAGAAACCAAAGGCAGCCGGGATATCGTGATCGCCGTTCTTGATACAGGGATTGATCTTGTGCACCCCGATTTGGATGATAAAGTCATTTCCGGAGGCCGCGACCTGGTCAATGACGATTTTGACGCCACCGATGACAATGGTCACGGCACCTTTGTGGCCGGAATTGCAGCCGCAGAAACTGACAATTCCGAAGGTATCGCCGGAGTCGCCTGGAACTGCAGCCTGCTTCCGGTTAAGTGCATGGATGCGGAAGGCGACGGATTTTACAGCGATATTATTGAGGGTATCCGCTGGGCGGCAGATGAAGGCGCCGCTGTTATTAATCTGAGCTTGGGAGGAACCGTGGCCTCGCTCGCACTGGAAGATGCTGTCCGATACGCTTTTGATAATGATGTGATTGTGACGGCCGCCGCCGGCAATGAATCCGATTCGGTTTTATATCCGGCGGCTTATGACGATTATTGTTTGGCGGTGGCGGCTACCGACCAAAATGACGTCCGCCCGACCTGGTCGAATTATGGTCCGGAAATAGATATCGGAGCCCCCGGAGACCGGATTGCCGGTCCGGTTCCCAGCTGGTATTTTGAGGATAATTTTCCTTATGGTTTTGGATCCGGGACCTCGGCCTCCACCCCCCACGTAGCAGGTTTTGCCGCCCTGATAAAGAGCTTTAAGCCTTGGCTGACCGCCGGCGAAATCATGAATATCATTCGCTATTCCGCCGATGACGTCAACGCTGAAACCTATCCGGGCAAGGATGAATTTCTCGGCTATGGGCGCATCAATATGGAAACAGCTTTGGTTCCCATTATTCTGGAAACTCGAGAATAAACCGGATTCATGATTAAATCCCTTCGGATTCGAAATCTGGCCACAATTGAAGACCTGGAGCTTGATTTGGATCGGGGATTCACCATACTTACTGGGGAAACCGGGGCCGGGAAATCCATTATTATCGACAGCATTCGTCTTGTGATGGGAGGAAAAGGATCGACTGACCTGGTCCGGACCGGCAGCCGGGAGACATCTGTTGAATCCATTTTTGACTTACCGGCGGAAGAAATGAATCCAGACCGGGAATGGAAAGACTCAGAAGATGAACTTTTGTTTCAGCGCAGGATTTCCAGCCGGGGAACCGGAAAAGGCTACATCAACGGTACTCTGGTTCCGGTCAAAAAAATGCGGGACATCAGCTGGAACCTGATCGATATCTTCGGCCAGAATGATCACATCTTTTTACAGCGCGCATCCAATCAATTGAGTTACCTCGACCATTTCTCAAGTACTGTGGACATGCGCAAAGAAGTGGCGGAGCTGGCCCGAAAACTCAAACAGCTGCAGCAGGAAATGGAGCAATTGTCTTCACGTAAACGTGAAAGAGAGCAGCGCCGGGACTATCTTGATTATCAAATCAAAGAGATAAACAAGGCGGAGCTGCATCCGAATGAAGAAGAGGAGCTGCGCCGGGAAAGGGATGTTTTAAAGAACTCGGAGATCATAAAGATGAATCTGGATGAGTCTTTGACCCTTGCTTATCAGGGAGACCGCTCCATCTCCTCGCTCCTATCCGGTCTGCAGAAAAACATAGGCCGGATGGCTCAATACATTCCTGAACTAAACGCCTTGGAAAAGGACATCGACCAATGTGCTATTTTTATCCGGGAGCTTGCTGATATACTCATGAAATATCAGGAAAAACAAGCCGCTTCCCCCCAAAAACTGGAACAAGTGGAAGAGCGCTTAAGTCTGATTGAAAACCTAAAGCGAAAATACGGAGACAGTATCTCTGAAATTTTGGATTACTTGAAGCGCGCCCGCCGTGAATATGAAGAATTAAGTGTCAGCGAAGAAAAAATATCTCAGCTCGAAACTGAGATTGAAGAATACAGCCGGCTGTATCAGGATAAGGCCCGCTCGCTCCATCAGCGGCGGGCAGGCGGCGCCCGCAAACTTGAAAAACAGATGGAACGGGAAATTCAGTTTTTAGGTATGGATAAAGCCCGCGTTAAGATCAAAGTGGATGCCCCGCTTTTAGAAAAAAACCATGCTGACTTGGTCCGGGAAACAGGCCTGGATGAGGTCGAGTTTCTCATCAGTCCCAATCCGGGTGAAACCCTCAAGCCGTTGAAAAAAATTGCATCCGGGGGAGAATTATCCCGGCTGATGCTGGCTGTCAAATCCATCGGGCGTGATCACGATCATTCAAAAACATTGATATTCGATGAAATTGATGCTGGAATCGGAGGGCATACTGCTGAGTTTGTGGCCAGGAAACTGCAGCAGCTCGCCCAAAACAATCAAGTCCTTTGCATCACCCATCTTCCTCAGATCGCGTCCTTTGCCTTACATCATTTTCGGATTGAAAAAAATATCATCAAGGACAGGACCTTTACCACTGTGAAAAAATTAACCCGGACAGAGCGCATTCAGGAAATAGCCCGACTTTTAGCCGGAAGCCATATATCGGACGCCACTCTGCAAAATGCCAAAGAGATGCTGGAAAGGAATCAGGCTCCGCAGGAAAAATAAAACTCGCCACTAAATTAATACTGAAAAATGAGTAAAAAAACAACACCGCTAATGGGCAGCCGTTACAAAATGCATACTTTCGGCTGCCAAATGAACAAAAACGACAGCGAACATATAGCCGGCATCCTCCGCTCTCTCGGAGCTGAGCCGGCAGTGTCATTTGAAGACAGCCATATCATCATTATCAATACCTGCGCAGTCAGGCAGAAATCCGCAGAGAAATTGTATTCTCTGCTGGGAAGGCTGCGTAATCTGAAAAGCAGACAGCTGCATCTTCTGGGAGTGACCGGATGTGTCGCACAACTGCATCACTCTGAAATCATTGCGAAATTTCCCTTTGTCGATTTTATCATGGGGCCGGATAACTATTGGCGCCTGCCGGACGTTCTGGCGGCAATTCCCCCCAGCCAACGGATTTACAACCGGAGAGACCACCGCTGGCATGAAATCCATCCCATCGTACGCAACCATCCAGCCTCGGGCTATATCACGATTATGGAGGGATGCAGTAATTTCTGCTCATATTGCGTTGTGCCTTATACCCGAGGAGCAGAAAAATACCGACCGAAAAAACGCATATTGGCTGAAGTAGGCAGTATGGTCGAGCAAGGCTATCAGGAAGTTATCCTGTTAGGGCAAAACGTCAATTCTTATTCTGATCCCGATTCCGGGGAGGACTTCGCCAGTCTTCTGCGTCAAACCGGAGAAATGAATCATTTGAATTGGCTCCGTTTTATCACGTCCCATCCCAAAGATTTTGACAGGGCCACCGCCCTGGTCATGCGGAATATTAAAGCTGTTTGCCGCCAGCTTCACCTGCCGGTGCAGTCCGGGTCCGACCGCATCCTTGCCGACATGAACCGGAAATACACCCGTGAACACTATTTAAAGACGGTGGTGATGCTCAAAGACTTCATGCCGGATATCAGTCTCAGCACGGATATTATCGTCGGATATCCGGGAGAAACCCAATTCGATTTTGAACAAACCCTGGATGTCTTAAAACAAGTCCGATACACCAATATTTTTTCCTTTCAATACTCTCCCCGTCCCGGAACGGCTGCCTGCGCATGGGGAGATGACGTTCCAGACGAAGTTAAAAAATCTCGGCTGCTTCAGGTGCAGCTCCTGCAAAAGTCCATTCAGCTGGAAGAAAACCGGAAAAAAATCGGCTCTGTTATGAAAGTTTTATGCACGGGACGCAGCAAAAAAGACAACGCCGTCTGGTCAGGGCGCAATGAGGCATACCAGGTCGTCAACTTCCATTCAAATGAAGATGTCTCCGGTCGTTTCGTTACAGTTGAAATCACCAGTGCAGGACCCTATAGCCTGCGCGGTAAAAAAGCCGGACCTGCAATAAATTGAAATCAACCTGAAATTGTGCTATAAAACTTGGGTATTTGAAAGCGAGGTCGTCTTATGAGTCTACTTAATGCTACTAATTATTCGTTCGTTCTTGGTTTAGTTGGTTTAGGTATCGCCTTGATCATCTATTTCGTGATTAAACGCTTACCCGAAGGCAGCCCGGCTATGTCTGATATTGCCCGCTCCATTCATTCCGGAGCGATGACTTTTCTCAGGCGGGAATACACATATATTATCCTGTTTGTTGGAATACTATTCTTTGTGCTGTGGATATTGTTTTCCATATATACTGCACTGGCATTTTTAACCGGAGCCTTTTGCTCCATGCTGGCGGGATTTGTTGGAATGAAATCGTCC
>CAYRTV010000085.1:0-8985 GCA_964427225.1 uncultured Eubacteriales bacterium | reverse complement strand
AATTTATTTATATCAATAAGATTTATTGGCATCTGTTCTTATATATTACATATTTATCATATTTATTTCTGACGCTAATAATCCCCCCTGTCATTCCCGGAATGGAGCGTCGGGAATCTTAGACGGCGCGGCTCGCTCCGCTCTCGTTACTTGCGTTCTTTGCGTTCATCGCGTTTATCGCGTTCTTTGTGTCTATATGAGTCCATCTAAGTCTGTTCTGCCTATTCTTTCTGGTCCGTCCATTTTGTTTAGTTTGAAGCTTCGTTCTTATAGTCGGTTTTGATTTATTTTTGATTTTTTATTTTTGATTTTTGATTTAAAAAGATAATATTGTCATCCTGAGGTTTGCGTTAGCAAGCCGTGAGGATCTTAGACGGCGTTTGCGCGAGGAGACGGCACCGATTCATTCGGCGAGGCAGCACAAGATCCTCACGCCGGTTCCCTCCTCAGGACGGGTCTAACTTTTCACTTTTCGCTTTTCACTTTTTACTCTAAGGAGCGTTTGACCTCCAAGCGCGCGTCTGATATAAGCATAACCATGGCAATCAGCACATCCGCAGGCGCGGCTATCCGGACCGGAGAGCCGGCGTTTGATTCAATGCCGGGGATGGTGAAGGATTTTCTCAGCCAGGATGTCCTGGATGTGGTGATCGAAGGAAAGCCCATCCGGGGATACCGCTCTCCGGATACGCGTTCCATCTGGATTCGGGATTACAGCGACATGCTGCGGGCGGTGAAGTATTTCGAAACCGACGTCAAGAGTACGGTAACCCATTTCGCAGAAACCCAGTCCCGCAGCGGCTGGATATTTGATTATTTCACCACCTATCCGGAGAAACTCCCGTGTGAAAAAGAAAACTGGACCAAATACGTTCGGGTTCCGGTGGAAGCGGACGTGGAATACCGCTTCGTTAAAGCCGCCTTTCTTGCCTGGCAGGCTTCCGGCGATGATGGATGGATCAAAACAATCCTGCCGGGTATGGAAAGCGCGCTGCGTTATGTGCTGGCCAGTCCTCTTAGATGGGACAAAAACACCGGCCTGGTGAAACGCCCCTATACTATTGACACCTGGGATTTTGCGTATACGGCCGGGCGGCATGAGTGGCTGCAGTTTCAGATCGATGACCATACCTTCTGGGGTATTATGCACGGGGACAACAGCGGGTATTATGAAGCGTTTATGATCCTGTCTCAATTATATGCTCATTTTAACGAGCCGGTGCTCACCCGCTTTTGGGAGGAGCAGGCGACCGGTTTGCGGACCCGCATGAACCGTTTATGCTGGAACGGCCGATTTTATAGCCATTTTAAAAAAATAACACCGGTCAGCATTCGGGGTGCGGATGAAGACCGGCAACTGAGTCTTTCCAATCCCATGGCGATAAACCGGGGCGCGGCTTCACCGGACATGGCGGATGCGATGATTCAGGAATACCAGCGGCGCCGGAAGAAAACGGCGGCATTTGCGGAATGGTTTTCCATCGACCCGCCCTTTCCAGACGGAATTTTCGGGGATACCAAGCTGAAAAAGGGGGCGTATGTCAACGGCGGGATCATGCCGTTGGTGGGAGGAGAGCTGGCGCGGGCGGCCCTGGAATCCGGTTGGGAAGGCTATGGAGCGGATATCCTGCGGCGCTATTTTGATTTGATCCGTAAAACCGGCGAAAGCTATTTGTGGTACTTTCCGGATGGAACACCTTCGAGCCAGGAGACCAGCACCAGTCCCGAAGCGACCGCGACCGACGGCTGGGGTTCGAGCGCCATGCTGTATGCGCTGGCGGAAGGACTGGCCGGAGTGGAGGACCGGCTCAAATTATTTGAGCAGGTCAAATTATCTCCCCGCTGGGCGGCCGCCGGTATCGATGAAGCGGAGGTCCGGCTGGAATACGCGGCTTCCGGAGCGGCAGCGGCTTATGCTTACCGGAGGACACCGGGTGGAATCAGAATGGATGTGATTTCAGCCCACCAGCAGGCGGATTTTCATATTCTGCTGCCGGTTAATACAGAGGTCTTATCCGTGCATGTAAACGGCAAACCGGCGGATTATTCCGTATCACAGATCAGGGAAAGCCGGTATGCGGATTTTTCAGTTCACGGGATAGGGAAAGTGGGGATTGAGATTGAGTTTAGTAAAGAGTGATGAGTCAAGAGGCCAGGAGATATAAATGGAAACTAAGACAAAAAAAGTAATAGAGACGCTGGAGAGGCTGGGGATTGAGTATCAGTGGCTGGATCATACGGCGGTGTACACGGTTGAGCAGGCCCGCGAGCAGACCGGGCACCTCCCCGGGGATCATTGTAAAAACCTGTTTTTGCGCAATAAAAAAGGAAAACGCCATTACCTGGTGGTGATGGAGGAGTCGAAGCGGGCGGACCTCAAAGCTCTGACCCGCAAGCTGGGGGAAGATAATCTGAGTTTTGCATCGGAGAAACGGCTTAAAAAGTACTTGAACCTGGAGCCGGGGGCGGTGTCGCCGTTCGGCCTGATCAATGATGCGGAGCGTAGCGTCCAGGTGATTGTGGATTCCGATCTCCAGAATCCGAAAACCATTTATTTCCATCCGAATGTGAATACGGCGACAATCGGTATTTCGGGAGAGGACTGGAATAAATTCCTGCAGTCGACCGGCCACCGGGTCCGTTTTATGGATGTGGGGTCTTCCTAGAACTTCTAAGTCTATTCCGTCTGTTCGGTGGGCTCGCTTCGCTCGCGTTCCTTGGGTTACTAGAGTTACTAGGGTTGCTTGGGTTCTAGCTCGCTGCGCTCGCGTTTATTGCGTTCATAGCGCTTATCGCGTTCAGGCGTTCGATACCCGGTGTCATTCCCGGAACGGAGTGACGGGCTCCGCATGTCATCCTGAGGCTTGCGTTAGCAAGCCGTGAGGATCTTATGCTGCTTCGCCAGGTGAGGCGCCATGGCAATGGCCATATCCCGCCACCAAGCATCTTTCACTCTGACCCGGAAGTGCAGTTCCATCAGCGGCGATTGCATTCTCTCCTCGCCAAGACCCTCCCACCCTCCGCCATTGGCTTCGGAGAGAACGCAATCGCCTCTTCACAGCGGGGTGTAATCCTGAGGATGACACGCGCGCTGCCGCGGTGGCGGCCGGCTAAGTAGACGGCAGCGTTTCATTCGGCGAGGCAGTCTAAGATCCCCACGGCCGCTGCGCGGCCTGGGGATGACCCGCACGCTGGATTGAATTATTCACGGGCCGAGATTGCCGCATATGCGAGGCACTCCGACGAAGTCGTGGTACTTCACGTCGAGGAGGAGTAACGAAGCAGATGGGGTGAGATCGGCCCGCCCGGAGGGTAAAAAAAATTGCGATTAAAATAAAAATGAGAAA
Organism: uncultured Eubacteriales bacterium; assembly: GCA_964427225.1. Taxonomy (GTDB): domain Bacteria; phylum Acidobacteriota; class Aminicenantia; order Aminicenantales; family Aminicenantaceae; genus CAYRTV01. The sequence goes on along the minus strand of CAYRTV010000085.1, from coordinate 5,638 downwards.
AAGAAAAACGTTTTAAGTGATCTTGATCTAGGTATCATGAATAGCGAAATGAAAAATGATATTGCAGATGCATCGCAATTTTTTATATGAATAATTCAATCCAAGGCTTGTTGGAAATCGCGGATAATATCATGAACATCTTCGATCCCCACCGAAACCCGGATCAGTTCATCCGGAATGCCGGCGGCCTGCCTCTGTTCCGGTGTCAGCCAGGAATGGGACGTCAGCACCGGACGGGTTAGGAGGGTTTCCACGCCGCCTAAACTGGGAGCGACAATGGGGATTTTCACCTTGCGGAAAAAGTGGGCCACTGCTTCCAGTCCGCCGCTTAGCTCAAAGCTGATCATGCCGCCGAACCCGGCCAAAAGTTTTTCTGCCCGTTCATGCTGGGGATGCGATGCCAGCCCGGGATAATTGACTTTTTTTACCTTGGGATGATCTTTAAGAAACACAGCGATTTTATGGGCGGAATCATTTTGCCGCTCCACCCGCAGGGCCAGGGTCTTCATGCCCCGGTGGAGCAGAAAACAGACATGCGTGTCCATGGTGCCGCCGAAATGGCTGAGTTTAGGCTTGATTTTCTCGATCCATTCTTTCCGCCCGATAATGGCCCCCCCGACGATATCGGAATGGCCGTTGAGATACTTGGTGCAGGAATGCAGGGAAAGATCGAATCCCAGCTTGGAGGGACGGAAGTTGACCGGTGTGGTGAAAGTATTATCGATAATAGTCACCAGCCCGTGCTTCTGCGCGAATTCCACCACAGCTTCCAAATCCGCCAATTCCAGCAGGGGATTGGTTAATGTCTCGACATATATGGCTTTGGTCTGGGGCCGCAGTTTCTTTTCCCATGAATCCGGATCATTGCCGTTGATAAGATCATAGGTGATGCCGAAAGCCGGAAGATCCTGGCTGATAAATCCCAGGGTCCCGCCGTAGAGGCAATCCTGGGCCAGGAAATGATCGCCCGAAGATAATACCGTCAGCAGGGCTGTGGATATGGCCGCCATGCCGCTGGCTGTCACCAGAGCCGTTTCGGCTTCTTCCACCTGGGCTAATTTATCATGCAGGGCCTGGTGATTGGGGCTGTTGCTCAAGCGGAGATATTTGATGTCCGTATCCTTGTCGGTTTCGCCGTATTCGTATTGGGCGGTTTGAAAAATGGGGATATTGACAGCGCCCTTAATACGGGGTTTGGGATCACCCGCGTGGACCAGCTGGGTGAAAATTTTTTTATATGTTGCAGTCATGGTTATCTCTCCTTTTTCTGTTTTGTGGCTAGGTGAGTATTATATAACATAGGATTTTTCAGTAAAGAGTGAAAATTCTTGTCATTCCCGGAGCGAAGCGACGGATCTCATTCTGCTTCGTCTAATGAGACAGAACCGTCTTCTCAGCCTACCGCCTCCGCGGCGCCGGGTCCGGCTTCAGCTCCCGTTCAGATTTTCAACGCCATTCCTCGCTTGGGTTTTCGGTGCCTGCGCAACTCCCCCCGTCCGTGGGTCAGACATGCTCGGCACCCGGCTGCGCCGGGTCCCCTCAAACTCTGCGCTCGGAAGGCTAAATCTTCAATATCGCGTCAGCCGGACCCGAACGCCGCTCGGCTTTTTTCCTTGTCATCTCCAGGCCGGGGCATCATACACATGTCATCCTGGGCGAAGCGAAGGATCTTAGACTGCCTCGCCGAATGAATCGGAACCGAATCCTCGTGCAAGCGCCGTCTAAGATTCCCGTCGCTTTGCTCCGGGATTGACATGGGGTATCGAACGCATAAACGCGATAAACGCGATGAACGCAAAGAACGCAAAGAACCCGAGCGAAGCGAGCAAGAACCCTAGCAACCCTAGTAACTCTAGCAACCCAAGTACCGCGAGCGAAGCGAGCCGACTGAACAGACCGAATAGACACGAGCGAAGTGAAGCAGCCGATTACTCCGGCGAAGCACTCTAAGATCCCCACGGTCGCTGACGCGGCCTGGGGATGACAATGAGTGAACGCAGCGAGTATAGTCAAGGGGCTGGGAATTTGCTAAAGTATGGGGGAAAAATCGCCATGCTGCAGATAAAAAATCTTCATTATTCCATCGCCGGACAGCCGCTGCTTAAAGGAGTGGACTGGTCGATTCCCGCCGGGAAACGGGCGGCGCTGGTCGGGCCGAACGGAGCGGGAAAAACCACGCTCCTGCGGTGTATCATAGGTGAGATCCATCCGGACCAGGGTGATATCAGTATGCCCAAAAATTACCGGATAGGCTATCTTCCCCAGGAAGAAATCCAGCTTCCGGAAAAGAACCTGCTTCAATCCGTATTAGAGGGGGACCGGGAAGCCGCCGATCTGGAAAAGAAGATTGCATCTCTCCGGCACGAGGTTTCAGATTTAGGAGAAAACAACGAGCAATTATTGAAACAGCTGGGGGATATGGAACACCGCTTTGTGTCTCTGGGCGGGTATCACCGGGAAATCCAGGCCAAAACCATCCTGTCCGGATTGGGATTTAAAGAAAGGGACTGGGATAGGCCGCTGTCTGAATTCAGCGGCGGCTGGCGCATGCGGTCTTACCTGGCGCGTCTGCTCTTGCGCAAGCCGGATCTGCTGCTGCTGGACGAGCCGACCAATCACCTCGATCTGCCTTCGTTGGAATGGCTGGAGGATTTCCTGCTGGAATATGACGGCGGCATGATCATCGTTTCTCATGACCGGTTTTTTATCGACCGTCTGGCGGAGGGCATTTACGAGCTGGAGCGCGGGACCATCACCGGCTATCCCGGCAATTACCGGTTTTTCCTGGAAAAGAAGGAACAAAACCGCCTGCTTTTGTGGAAAAAATGGGAAGAGCAGCAGGAAGAGATCAAGCGCCAGCAGCGGTTTATCGAACGTTTCCGCTATAAGGCCACCAAAGCCGCCCAGGTCCAAAGCCGCATCAAGCAGCTGGAAAAAATGGAACGCATCGAACCGCCGCCGAAGCCTCCGAGCTGGGAATTCTCTCTGCATCCGTCGGTAAAAAGCTATAAGGATGTCCTTCAGATAGAGAATATGTCCTTCCGCTATGACGGCGACTGGGTCTTGCACAATATCAATCTGCATATTTCCCGCGGAGAAAAAGCCGCTTTGGTCGGCGTCAACGGAGCCGGCAAGACCACCCTGACCCGGCTGATCACCGGTCAGCTTCAGCCACAGGAAGGGAAACTCGAGCTGGGCCAGCGCACGCGGATCGGTTATTTCGCCCAGCACCGGCTGGCCGAGCTGAATCCGGACAACACGATTTATGAAGAAGTGGAAGCGGCCGTCTCAGAGGATTATCTGCCCCGAATCCGGCATGCACTGGGATTATTTCAATTTAGCGGGGACGATGTGGAAAAAAAGATTGGTGTTCTTTCCGGAGGGGAAAAAGCCCGGGTATCCCTGGTTAAAATCCTGCTGTCCCCGGTGAATTTTCTGGTTATGGACGAGCCGACCAATCATCTGGATCTTATTTCCCGGGAGGCTTTAGAGGGCGCGTTGAAAGAATATTCCGGAACTCTGCTGGTGATTTCCCACGACCGCTACTTTTTGGACAAACTGGTGAACCGGGTGGTGGAGGTCAAAGCGGGGTACCTGGAGGAATACGCCGGGAATTATTCGTACTACCTCAGGAAAAGAAAAGCTCTCGTCCGGGAGGAACCATCGAAGACGGATATGGAAGAAAAGGCCCCATCGGACAAGCAGCAGGAAAAAGAACGAAAACGCCGTGAGGCGGAGGCCCGCCAGCGTATCAGCAAGGACCGCAGCCGCCTGCAGAAGCGGATTCAGGAGCTGGAATCGGGGATCGAAGAGCGGGAAAACCGGAAAAAAGACATTGAACAGCAATTATGCCGGCCCGAGGTGCTGAAAGACAGCACCCGGGTGGTGCAGCTTCAGAAGGAGCTGGCCGTATTGTCCCAGGAGCTGAAAAGCCTTTATTCCGATTGGGAGACCGAACAAGTGGAGCTGGAGAAGCTTTTGGCAAGCTGCCCGGGGGTTTAACTGCGTCATCCGGACCCGAACGCCGCTCCCGCCTGCCCCCACGCTGTCATTCTGAGGAATGCGCCGGCATTCCGAAGAATCCCAAGGTGCCTCGCCGGATGAATCGTCTCCGTCTCCGCGGCAGCACAATATGTCATCCCCAGGCCGCGTTAGCGGCCGTGGGGATCTTAGACTGCCTCGCCGAATGAATCGGGACCGTCTCCTCATGCAAGCGCCGTCTAAGATTCCCGACGCTCCATTCCGGGAATGACAGGAGGGTTATAGGCGTCAGAAATAAATATGATAAATATGTAATATATCAGAACATATACCAATAAATCTTATTGATATAAATAAATTTAAGAATATTATAAAAATACTTGACAAAGATTTATTTTTTTGCTTAACATCATAATGATGATGGAATATAAAAACGAATTTGCTTCATTTATTTTTACGCAAAAGGGGAAATTGAAATTTACAAAACCAAAGTCAAAGCTTTTATATTGTTCCTCTCAAGATTAATCCTGGGAGGAGTCTTTCTTTATGCCAGCATCGACAAGATCGCTTTTCCTGACCAATTTGCAGAAATAATAAGAAACTATCACATACTTCCTGAGGCATTAGTTGGATTTTCTGCGAGAACTTTACCCCTCCTTGAGTTATTGTTAGGAATTTTTCTTGTTTCGGGAATTTTCACGCGAGTTTCTTCGATTTCACTATCCTTTCTTCTCTTAATTTTTATTATCGCCGTGGCGGTTAATTCCATAAACGGTCATTTTGAAAGCTGCGGGTGTTTTTCTGTTTCAAATCAAAATACTGAGTCAAGTGCATTGATTGTTATTGGGAGGAATCTTATTTTAATTTTTATTGGATTAACCATTGTTTTCACTAAAGGAGAAACGAGCCATGAAATTGATTGATTTTACCAACAAGAAATCATCAAAAATCATTCTTCTTGTAATAATAGCCGTATTAGCTGTTTTCTTAATCGAGTACAGAAAAAATCAGGGTTCCCCGATCCAAACTCAATTAACCCGGCTCCCGGAATTTGACGCTATAGATGTGAACGGCCAAGCTGTTTCTTCAAAAGCTTTACGGGGGAAACTGGTTTATATTCAATTTATTAATCCGGTTTTCGAGCCGGACCTAGTTCTGTTGGAGGAGGTCTATAATAGGTGGAAGTCTAGCGCACTGCATTTTATTGTTGTTACAAATCATTCTGATCAATTGAATTTCAAGCATCATTTGAATAATGCGAACGTTATTGAAAAAGACTTTGATATTCTCTGTAGGAAATTCAGGATAAGTATGGAAACCGGTTATTACTTTGTTATTGATGAGCAAGGGAATATAGTAAACTCCGAGAAAAATTATATAGGCTATGAGAAAGGCCCCAAAATTGCTTTAAAAGAAATAATAGATAACGATACTTTTTCTATATCATCTTTTATTAAGGAAGATAAATATATTCATGACTATGAATGGTTTTCTCAAATAGATAGAATAATAAAAAAGGAAAAAGAAAATAAATATTTCGTAATCTCTCTTTTTACAAAAATATGCGATTCTTGTTCAGGGGGAGGAATAATAAGGGCTCTGAGTACTATAGAGCAAAAAAAAGAACAACCTCCTTATATTTTATGTGTCCTTAATA
>CAYRTV010000084.1:0-8993 GCA_964427225.1 uncultured Eubacteriales bacterium | reverse complement strand
GCGGCGGTTCTTTGGAAAAACAGATCTCCAGTCCCGCAATTCAATTTAAAGGCAATGGTTGGTACATCACAGATTACGCCCGGAAAAATTCTCAACCCGGAAACGGTAAAGAAGCTCCCTGCCGTCCGAAAAAAGAGACCGCGCCCAAAGAAAAGCCTGAAAAAAAAGCCCCGGCTCAAACCGCTCCAAAATCAGGATAACATGAAGATCCTCGTGCATGCACCGAATTGGATCGGCGACGCGGTGCTTGCACTTCCTGCTATAAGGGGCCTGGCCGAGGGAAATTCAAATAATGAAATATGGATCGCGGCCCGGGATTGGGTCCGGGATGTTTATGCCGGCGAAAAATTCCTTGCCGGCTCTCTTTCTCTCCCCAAGGCCGCAACCCTAAAGGGAGTCCGCCGGACCGTTGCTGATATCAAACGGCATTCATTTGACGCCGGCATCCTGGTGACAAACTCCTTCGCATCCGCCTTGCTTTTTTCCCTGGGAGGTATTCCGGAGAGATGGGGATACAGCCGCAGCGGTCGCCGCATTCTCCTCACCAGGGCTGTGCCCTACCCTCCCCCGTTGCCCAAACGGCATCAAGTGTTTTTCTATCAAAACCTTATGACAGAGCTTGGATTTCCCGCCTCTGGTTCCAAACTTCATTTAACGGTTAATCCTGAAGAAAAGCAAACGGCACAAGATTTTTTGGCCCGCCGTGGGATCGATGCATCAAAACCGCTCGTGATTCTCAATCCCGGAGCTTATTATGGTCCGGCAAAACGCTGGCCGCCTGAAAAATACGCCTGGTTATGCGAACAGCTGCAGGCGAATGCTCACATCGCGGTGATTGGCTCCGCCGCCGAGAAACCTTTGGCTGAAGCTATCCGCAAAGAGATGAGCCGGCCTCCGGTTATCATAACCGGAGAAACCAATCTTCGCCTGCTGGCGGGAATATTGAACGCCGCCTCTCTTTGCGTAACCAATGATTCCGGCCCTATGCATCTGGCCAATGCGGTTAAAACTCCAGTGATTGCCTTGTTCGGGCCGACTGATCCGGACGTAACCCGACCATTTCAGCCTCCGTCTGCTCATATTCATAAAAAACCGGTTTGCTGGCCGTGTTCATACCGCGAATGTCCTTTTGATCACCGCTGCATGGAGGCTTTATCTCCGGCTGAGGTTTTTGGCCTTTGCAGGGAGTTCCTGGGATGAAAAAGAAAGCTGTTTTTTTGGACCGGGACGGGAACATCAACCGCGATGTCGGATATCCCGGATCCTATGATCTGATCAAAATGTATCCTTACAGTTTTGAAGCGGTGCGCCGGATAAACCGGTCCGGAATGCTCGCCGTCGTTATGACCAACCAGTCCGGGATCGGAAGAGGATTGATTGACGAAGAAATCCTCAAGTCCATGCACAAAAAAATGCAGCAGGATTTTATGCACCGCCGGGCGCGCTTGGACGCCGTGTATTATTGTCCTCATTATCAGAAATCCACGGATCCGCGCTACCGTGTTGATTGTGAGTGCCGCAAGCCAAAAACAGGTATGGCCCTGGCTGCCGCCGCGGACCTGAATATCGACCTGTCCGCCTCATACATGATCGGCGATAAGGTGGAAGATATAGAATTCGGCTGGAATATCCAGGCCACTCCCGTGCTGGTCCTGACCGGCTACGGAGAAAAATCTTACCGTCATTTCCTCACTCAAAAGACACGGCCCCCCTATACTGCACAAAATTTTCTGGATGCGGTAAACTGGATTATGGAAAAAGAATCAATTTAGACTGGAATTTCGGGTTCCGGGCCCATTCAAATGATACGTTTCAATGATATTCTGGAAAAAGTTTCCCGATGGTATGGGGAAGAGGACCTGATTCCCCTCCAGAAGGCCTATATTTTCGCCGCCCAGGCCCACAAAGGCCAAGTCCGGCGCAGCGGGGAGCCTTATCTCAGCCATCCGCTTGAAGTGGCGAATATCCTGGCGGACATGAAATTGGATGCCACCACTCTTTCTGCCGGGCTTCTCCATGATGTCCTGGAAGACACCGATGTCACCGCCCCGGATCTTCATAAAATGTTCGGAAAGGATATCACCCATCTGGTGGAAGGAGTGACCAAAATCGGTCTGGTCGAAGAATCTTCTCCCGAGATCCGGCATGCCGAAACCATCCGCAAGATTATTTTGGCGATGACTGACGACCTGCGGGTTATCTTTATCAAGCTTGCAGACAGAATACATAATCTGCAAACCTTGAAGTTTCTTCCTGAAACCAAACAGCGGCAAATCGCCCGGGAGACCCTGGACATTTATGCGCCTATCGCCAACCGCCTGGGAATGGGAAAGATCAAAGCTGAACTGGAAGATTTATCTTTCAAATATGTCGATCCGGAAAATCATTACAAAATTCTGTCTCAAGTCGAACCCAAGCGGAAAGAATCCGAAAAAGAACTGAGGCGAATAAAGAAAGCTTTGAATGAGCAAATGCAGAAAAATCATATCCCCGCTAAAATTTTCAGCCGGATTAAACGTCCATACAGTATTTATTCAAAAATTAAGCGCCAGCATATAGATTTTGATCAGGTATATGATTTTATGGCCCTGCGTCTCATTACGGATTCAGTGAAAAACTGTTACGCTGCTTTAGGGATCATTCATCAAAAATGGACTCATCTGCCCTACCGGTTTCATGATTTTATTTCCATGCCGAAACCGAATCTCTATCAAGCGCTGCATACCACAATATTGACCGAAAAAAAAATGACCCTGGAGATCCAAATCCGGACGCAAGACATGAATAACCTGGCTATAAACGGCATCGCCGCCCACTGGAAATACAAGGAGCCCGATTCTCAGTCCATGATGAAAGAAGATAAGCGGCTGCAATGGCTTCGGGACATGGTCGACTTATATAAAGAACAAAAAAGCCCCCGGGAATTTTTAAACAATTTAAAAACCAACCTTATACCCGAGGAAGTTTATGTTTTCACCCCAAAAGGAAAAGTTGTAACTCTGCCTCTGGGTGCAACCGCACTGGATTTTGCCTTTAAAATTCATTCGGAAATAGGACTCCATGCTGCGGACGCCAAAATCGACGGCCGGAACGCTTCCTTAAAGACCATCTTAAAACCGGGAAATATTGTGACCATCGTCACCGCCGACAGTAAAACTCCCACCCGGGACTGGCTCAACGCCGCTTTCACATCCAAAGCGCGTCATCACATCAAGCGCTGGCTGAACCAGCAGGAAAAAAAGAAAAACAAAGCCGTCGGTAAAAAAATATGGGAAAAAAAACTTGCCCAATACAAAATGAATCCCAGCTCGATCAAGAAAAAAGAATTACTGAAGCAGATTAGCCGCCATGCCGAAGTCCGCGTAGCAACGATGGATGATTTTTATATCAAGCTGGGGATCGGCAAAATCATATTACGGAATAAATTTATGAATGAAATATTTTCGGCGGAAACTGATAAGAAAACCCCCCGGCGCAGACAAACTCTCATTGACAAAATGATGAACCGGGTATCCAGAAAACCCGGTTCCGTCGTGAAAGTCAAAGAGACGCCGGGGACTCATTTAAGGATGGGAAAATGCTGTCAGCCAATCAAAGGCGAACCCATTATCGGATATATCACCCACGGTAAGGGAGTGACCATCCATTCCAGGCGCTGTCCGTTTATCAAAAAGGAAGTTCTCTCTCCGGATAGAATGGTGGAAGCGGAATGGGAAGGAGATGGAAAAGAGAATTATCAAGCGCGTTTGCTCATCCATGCCGACGATTCTCCCGGACTGCTGGCCCGGTTATCCAGTGCCATCGCCGATACCGGCGGAAATATAACCCGGGCCAACCTGGATACTCTTGCCGGAGAAAAGTCCAGAATTAAACTGACAATCAACGTGCGGGATATAAAGCATCTCTCCCTTATTATCAAAAATATGACTCAACTCAAAGGATTGAATACAGTCGAACGCCTTTAGCGTTAAAGGGCTTTCTTGACCCTCCCGCTTCGAATACACTGGGCGCACACCCAAGCTTTGCGGGGGCCGGAATCGGATTCAATTTTAATCCGCTGCAGATTCGGAATCCATTTCTTCTTAGATGCTTTATGACTATGACTCACACTATGCCCGAACATCGGGCCCTTGTCGCATATTTCACAAACTTTAGCCATTTTATGATCTCCGCTCACTTGCTTTTGAAGAAACTTTATACCATAATTCCCCCAAAATTCCAACCCTGAAAACCGCCTGTGTATTGGAATCCGGATTAGACACCTGTCCTTTATTCAGAACATCTGCGCAATAAGTATTGTAATTTCCAAGCTGCGGAAATCCTGCCGCCGTGCAAGATTATCTATTATTTATATAAATAAAGTAAAATGGCATAAAAATTGCTATAATAATGACGCGATTCTCATTTTATGGAGGCCGCCTCCCATAAAGGAAGAGATACACAGATGGAGGCAGCGCCTCTTGACGGATTTCAGTAAAATGCGTAGTTTAGGCTTGAGGAAGGTGGATATATGAAAAGCAAATCTGTTTGGCTTTTACTTTTTATACTAGCGGCTTCTTTTGTTCTCACTCAATGCACATCAAGGAGTACCCTTTCCCAAATGAATTTCGGCATAAAGGCCGCCGGGAATCAGTTATGGGACGAAGCTATATTCCGGTGGAAAAAAGTCATTGAAATATCTCCCGGATCGGCCGCGGGACACAATAATTTAGCTGTTGCTTATGAAAAGAAAGGCATGTGGGATGAAGCCCGCCGCGAATATCAACGGGCCTTGGGACTGGATCCGGAGAATGAGTACATTAAAAGCAATTATGAAAGATTTCAATCCAACCAGTCCATGATGAATGAGGAAGAAAAGGGAGAAAAGGAAAAAAATGAAAGCAATAAAAAGAAATAATCGGCTTTTCTTATTTCTGCTGATTCCATTGGCTGCAGCCTGCAGCTCGGATTCCTATACCAAGCTGAGGATGGAGCTTCCCCGGCCGGTTTCCGTCAATATAGATCAATATCAGGAAATCCTTATCACTGATTTTATTATCAAAGACGAAAAACCGGATTTTGACCTCAACGCGGAATTGGTGGATTATTTTTCCGAAGAATTCCGGGTTCAAACTCAAAAAAATATTGAGCACCTGGAAGGCGTTTCTTTGGAAGAACAGGATATCACCAATTCGGATTTCTGGAAAGAGCAGCAGATCCCGGAAAAAAAGCGTCTCATTGTGACCGGGACGGCTTCCTATAAAGCAGAAACCCGCAAAGCTTTAATCGGAAAAGACAAGCGCCAATTCGAAAATCCGTTTCCTGAACAAAATCGGTTGATGGAAAGGAAGTTTTTTAATCTGAAGCTGAACCTTTATTTCATCGATCCGGCAACCGGAGAGATCATCTATCAGCCTCAATTTGATGAAAAGAATGCCCAACCTAATCCAAATCAAAGTGCCGAGTTCGCTTTATATGACCTCGCCATTCAAATCAAAGATAAATTATTCCGCCGACTCTTCGGCCAGGAAAGAATTCAGGAACGTTATCTTATTGCCAAGTAAGGAGCCTCATCATGAAAAAATATATAATGCCTGTAATCTTTCTGTCTTGCCTGTTGATGTGGACCGGGCAGGCAGCCGCACAATTCATTTATTTTCCTTATTATGGAAAAAACAAAGTAATATATAAAAATTTTCAATGGGAGCGCTACCCCACTGACCATTTTGACATTTATTTTTATACCCGGGATACAGCCATGCTGGAAAAAATCGCCTCGTTTGCGGAAAGTGCGTACCATACCCTCAGCCGCAATACTAAGCATCACCTTTCCGCTAAAGTGCCGGTTCTTTATTACAGAACCGTCACGGATTTCCAGCAAACCAATCTGTTTAATATTCCCTCCGACAGCATTTTAGGGGTGGCCGAACCGCTGCTTTACCGGGTCGCGATACACGGGGATATGCCCCTGGATGAACTCCAGAATTTAGTCGTCCACGAGCTCACTCATATCTTTGAGTATGACCTGCTGTGGGGCAGCCCCGGCGGGGCTGTATATGCGGTCAGCGCTCCTCCGCTCTGGACCATGGAAGGATTTTCCGAATACAACACCGGAGAATGGTCTTCCTGGTCGGAATTGATTGTCAGAGATACGGTGCTTAACGACCGTATTCCGGAATTATCTCCGCGGGGTTCATTAATCTCCCGTTATCCGGCTCCCCGTCCGCCGGCATATGATTTCGGGCATGCGATTTATGAATTTATCGAGCATAAATACGGCAAGAACGGAATTAAGGAATTATGGGAAACGATGAAAAACGCGCCCGCTTTAAACCTGTCCAATCCCATCGAAAAAGCCTTTGACATCGAAACCAAAGAATTCAACCATGAATTTAAAAAATATATCCGCGCCCGCTTCCGGCCTTTTCTTTTAAGGGATAATCCCGAAGACTACAGCTTCGTTATCGGCCCTGAATATCCCGTCAACGAATATTACTTTACCTTTTCACAAACTCTTTCACCTTCCGGTGATTTGGTGGCATCCGTCACCTTTAATGTCAGGGATGGAGAAATGGATATCGTTCTGATTTCCATGGAAGACGGCAAAATCTGGAAAAACCTGACTAAAGGATACACCTTGAAATACAGCGATATCAAATATGAAATCGAGCCCTCCTTGGGAAGGGATGTAGCTTGGTCTTCAGACGGAAATTTTATCGCTTTTTTCGGCCGGGCCGGAGAAAAGCACAGCCTGTTTCTTCAGAACGTCATTAACGGCGGAACATCGCAAAAAATCCCTATTCCCTACGACCAGCCGACCTCCCCCTGGTTTATTGAACAGGATAGGGCCATGGTCTTCACCGCATTCGATAATGGATATCATGATATTTTTAAAATCAACCTGGAGTCCCGGGAGATCAAAAACCTGACCCAAAACGAACTTTTCGAAAAAGCACCGCATGTTTCCCCTGACGGACGCTGGATTGCTTATTCCATCCGGGTTAATTCCGAAGATAAGATCTTTCTTTCCCCCATGGATAACCTTAAAGAAAAAACGCAGCTGACTTTTGGAAAAGGCAATACAATAACCCCGTATTTTTCCCCGGACTCCCGTTTGATATATTACTCCGGCGACAGCCGCGATGCCTTTAATATTTATTCCGTTAATTTGGAAGACGGGGAGATTAACCGCTATACCGATGTCCGGACGGGCAATTTTTTCCCGGTGCCGGTGCCGAATGAGAAGAATACCGTTCTTTTTTCTTCCTTCAATAAGGGCGCGTTTCAAATTTTCAAAAGCCGCCTGGAAGGGGAAAATGAAAAATCCGTCACCTTTGTTGAGAATATTCAAGAAGAAGGATTCAAGCTTTTTCAGCCGATTGTTTCCGTGGATGTGGATGAAAAAAAGATCGAGCCCTATAAAGGTATAAAAGAATTATACCTGGAAGGCAAACCTCCCATAGACACCATTGTTTCGACGGATGGATCCATTTACGGAGGCTCCGCTATTTCTTTTTCCGATTTGTTCCGGGACCATACTTTCACTTTAATGGCATACCAAGTCCAGAGCTTCCGGTCCTATTACGCTTCCTATCTCAATCAGAAAAACCGCTTTCAATACCAGGCCAGCGCTTTTCAATACACCATGTATTATTATCCCAGCTTTGCGTATTATAATCCGTCCCTTTTCTACCGGCTGAACTACCGGGATGCCTTGGCCACCAGGACCATTTCCGGAGCCAGCGTCGCCGGATATTATCCACTTAACCTCTATTACCGCCTGCAAGGCTCCGTCGGGTTTTACCGCTACGAAGAAGAGTTTTATAATGCCTTTCTTATCCGGCAGGCTTCCGCACGCGAAAACTCCGTATATGACTACTTCTGGAACGGAAACACCGTTTCCCTTTCCGCAAACCTAGTCGGGGAAACAACCAAGTTTAAATATTACGGCCCCTCCCAAGGCAGCACATTCAGTATTGGGATCACCCAAGCGGTGCCTCTTGGTGACACCTTTCTCTCTAACACCAATGCTGACCTCGATTACCGGAAATACCTCTACATCGGAGCGGATTTTCTGCTGGCAGTCCGTTTTAACGGATTCGCCAGCTGGGGAGAGAATCCCTACCTCAATTACTATGGAGGCAATAATCAGGTCCGCTCGGCATACTATTACAGCCTGGTCGGAACTGAAGGATGGTATTCCAACTTGGAATTCCGCTTTCCGCTCATCAACGCAGCATCCACGCTGATTGGACAGATCGGCCCGGTCAGAGGAACCTTGTTTTTTGATATCACCAGAAAAAAGCTGAAAGGATTTCCTGCTGAAATTTCGATTATCGACTTCGATGGTATTGTACGCAATTATGAAGCCATTGGATCTTTCGGTTATGGATTACAGTTCTTCTTTTTAGGCTTCCCGGTGCATTTGGAATTTGTCAAAGGCCTTGGCTGGGCAAATTTTTCCCACCCGTTCGATTATAGTGTCCGGACTGATTGGATGACGAAATTCTGGATAGGATTTGATTTTTGATTTTCATTAAAAATTTTTATTAATTTTCCTTGAAATCGCTATTTAAGGGTGCTATTATACTTTTTGCCCTTACTATCCCGGGATCAGCTCTCTTGATATTTTTTCACACTTGTGGATATTTCTGTGGAAAACTTGATGGTGTTATGAATTATGAATATTGAATCAAAACAACCGAATCCTTGGGTGGAAATATTGCAGTCGGTGAAAAAGAAAATCGACGGCAATAGTTTTGATACATGGTTTCAGCCAACCCTCTACATCGGCCAGGAAACCGATTGCCTGTATGTAAAAGTTCCCAATTCTTATTTCCGGGATTGGCTGTCTTTTCATTATTCCGGTTTAATAAACAGCTGCTCGAAGGATATTTTTGATAAAGTTTACGACATTAAATATATCCATGACGATTCTTCATCATCATTCATGCGAAGAAATCCCCGCGAGAGGCGCTCCAAACACGGAGGATTACTCAATCCCAATCTCAATC
>CAYRTV010000083.1:0-9045 GCA_964427225.1 uncultured Eubacteriales bacterium | reverse complement strand
TCAGCGGCCGCGAAATTTTTGGCGGATCAATACGGACCGCCGGTATTTGAGGATACCTTTATTCAAGTTTTCAAGATCGAAAAATGATTCACGGTAAAAAAATTGTCGTGGTGATGCCAGCTTACCAGGCGGAAAGCACGCTGGAGAAAACCTATCATGATATTCCCCATGATATCGTCGACGATATCATCCTGGTCGATGACGCCTCCCGGGACAACACTGCGGCCGTAGCGCAGAAACTGGGAATCACCACCATAATTCACGAGGAAAATACCGGTTACGGAGGGAATCAGAAGACCTGCTACCGTCAAGCTCTGAAACACAGAGCGGATATTGTGGTTATGCTCCACCCGGACTACCAGTATGACCCCCGGCTCATTACTTCTTTGGCCTCTATGATCGTATCCGGAGTCTACGACGCGGTCATCGGTTCCCGCATACTGGGGAAAGGCGCCTTGAAAGGCGGCATGCCGGTGTATAAATATATTTCAAACCGGTTCTTGACGCTGGTTCAAAATTGGATGCTCCGTTACAAGCTGTCCGAATATCACACCGGGTACCGGGCCTTTTCCCGGGAAATCTTAGAAAAGCTCCCCCTCAGCGCCAATTCGGATGATTTCCTCTTCGATAACGAGATGATGGCCCAAATGATATATTTCCGTTACCGCCTGGGTGAAGTCAGCTGCCCCACCCGCTACCTGGATGATTCATCCTCGGTCAGCTTCACCAACAGCGTCAAATATGGCCTGGGGGTGCTGTGGACTTGCCTGCGTTTTGTTCTGCAGAAGGCGAGCCTGGCAAAATTCTCTATTTTTTTATCCAAAGAGCCGGATTAGTGCTCCCCTACAATTTCCTTGACCCGCATCAGCTGGGTTTGAAATGACCGCTCCATTTCTTCCAAACGGCCCGAGATATAGCGAATGGTTTCCTTGATATTGGGAATGAGAATATGTTCCAGGGCGTTAACGCGGCGCCGGGTTATCTCGATTTCCCGGGACAGGGATTCCACCGCTTTCCATAACCGCGCGATTTCCATCAGGTCTTCCAGCAGCGCCCGCATATTCTTGATTCCGATATCCAGCTCCGCTTCGGTATTAAGCAGATCATACTCGGCTGTTTCCAGTATTTCCAGGCTGAACCGGGGCACGGCCACATTGAATATCCTTTCCCGCTGGGTGGATAGTACCAGCTCTCCGGCCGGTATCAAATCATCCAAGTCGGGACGGCTGTTGCGGGCCCGGACCAGCGCAAAGGAGAGGAAAATTTTATTCATTTTTTCTCCTACACCTTCCTGCAGCCGGGTTAATTCCCGCATAATTTCCAGGAAGCGGCGCATGATTTCTTCCAGCTTGTCCTTCAGCAGCTTATGCCCGCGCTCCGCCAGCTGGAGGCGTTTTCGCAGCCTTAGGAGCTCCATTCGGTTTGGATTTACATTTAACTTCATTTTTTAGTCATTCATGAAAAAATTGCGATATGTTAATAACTTAACTTTTTCTCTTATATGTATTATCAGCTTTTTATCCATTATTGTCATCCTGAGAAGCATAGCGACGTGATGATCTTGAACTGCTTCGCAAGATGAATCGGCCACCGCCGCTTTCAGCGAAGCAGTCTAAGATCCCCTCGGGCGGCAACGCCGCCCTGGGGATGACAATAGGGCCTTCCTCACTCTTCACTCTTTACTCTTTTCTCTTCACTCTTTTCTTTATAATATTGCTTCAAGAATTCCGGGCGGATACGTTTCAGTTCGCCTCGTGGGATCATGGCCAGCAGCTCCCATCCCAAATCCAAAGTGTCGACAATCGAACGGGCTTCAAATTCCCCCTGCTGGATGAACTGCTCTTCATACCGGTCAGCGAATTTGAGATAGATCTTATCCAAATCGGATAGTGCGGCTTCCCCCAAAATCAAAGCCAGTTCGCGGGCCTCCTTTCCTCTGGCATAAGCGGCGAACAGCTGATTCAGGACATCCGCATGATCTTCACGGGTTTTGTCGGCTCCGATTCCCTTGTCTTTAAGCCGGGACAGGCTGGGAAGCACATCGATTGGCGGATAGATGCCCTTCCGGTGCAGCTCCCGCCCCAGCATGATCTGGCCCTCGGTGATATATCCAGTCAGATCCGCAATGGGATGGGTCTTATCATCTTCCGGCATGGTCAGAATGGGGATAAAGGTAATGGAGCCGGTTTTTTCTTTGATCCGGCCGGCCCGTTCATACATGGATGCCAGGTCGGTATATAAATAACCGGGATAGCCCCGCCTTCCCGGAATCTCCTTGCGGGCCGCCGAAATCTCACGCAGGGCTTCAGCGTAAAAAGTATAGTCGGTCAGGATAACCAGCACGTGCATGTCCCTGGTAAAAGCGAGGTATTCGGCGCAGGTCAAGGCCAGCCGGGGCGTAGATATCCGTTCGATGGGAGGCTCATTAGCCAGGTTTAAAAACAGAACCGCCCGCTCCAGGGCACCGGTGTCCCGGAAATCCTCAATGAAAAAGTTGGCTTCCTCAAAGGTAATCCCCATAGCTCCGAAAACCACGGCAAATTTTTCTTCCTTGCCCAGGACTTTGGATTGGCGCGCGATCTGGGCTGCGATCCGGGCATGGGGAAGGCCGCTGCCGGAAAAAATCGGCAGCTTCTGCCCGCGCACCAGCGGATTCATGCCGTCAATAGACGAAATGCCGGTCTGAATAAATTCAGAAGGATAATCCCTCGCCTGCGGATTAATAGGGCTTCCGTTTATATCCAGGCGCTCCTCCGGAATGATCTGAGGGCCGCCGTCTTTGGGATTTCCGGATCCGTCAAAAACGCGGCCAATGATTTCCGGAGACACACCCAGAGTCTGGGAGCGGCCCAGGAATCGAATTCTCGATTCATCCACATTCAGGCCGGTCGTTCCTTCGAATACCTGAACCACCGCCCGCTCCGTGGAGACATCCAGCACGGTTCCCCGCCGGATCTCGCCGGCAGCGGTCTCGATCTCCACCAGTTCCGAGTACTTGACATCCTCGATCTTTTTCACGATCACCAAAGGACCGACAATATTGGAAACGGTAAGATATTCTTTGTGCATATTATATCCTTATTCCCGGTTTTGCAGAAGTTTCTGAAAGCTCTTGTCGATATCCATATAGACCTCCAGGACGTCATCGTCCTCAGCGGCGTACTTCATTTGGGCAATCTTTTCTCTAACTTCCATTCCGGTGATTTTGTCCATATCCGCGCCTTCTTTCAGCACTTTTAGTCCCTGGTTGTGAAAATGGATCAGGCAGCGGAGCATGAGGTACTGCTTGCGGAGAGATGTGTACGTATCTTCCGCATGGAAAGCATTCTGATGGAGAAAATCCTCACGGATGGAACGGGCCGATTCCAGGACCAGGCGGTCCTGGCTGGAAAGGGATTCCACTCCCACCAGCCGCGCGATCTCCTGCAGCTCCGACTCTTCTTCCAGCAGCCGCATCGCATCCTGGCGCAGATCAAAAAATTCTTCCGCCACCTCTTCTTCCCAGTAATCTTTGATATTTTCCACATACAGGGAATAACTGTTCAGCCAATTTATGGCCGGAAAGTGCCGCATGTTGGCGAGCTTATCGTCTAAGGCCCAAAAAACTTTGACCACTTTAAGAGTGGATTGAACCACCGGATCGGAAAGATCGCCGCCCGGCGGAGACACAGCCCCGATCACGCTAAGGGCGCCTTCCCGCTGGTCCGATCCCAGGCACACAACCCGGCCGGCCCGCTCGTAAAACTCTGCCAGGCGGCTGGCCAGGTAGGCCGGATAGCCTTCTTCACCGGGCATCTCTTCCATCCGGCCGGAAATTTCCCTCAGTGCTTCCGCCCAGCGGCTGGAAGAATCAGCCATCAGGGCGACGGAATAACCCATATCCCGGAAGTACTCGGCAATGGTCATGCCGGTATAAATGGAAGCTTCCCGGGCCGCCACCGGCATATTGGACGTATTGGCGATAATGATGGTCCGCTCCATTAAAGGCCGACCGGAATGCGGGTCTTTCAATTCGGGAAAGCTCAACAGCAGGTCAGCCACCTCATTGCCTCGCTCTCCGCAAGCGACAAACACAATAATCTGAGCATCCGACCAGCGGGACAATTGATGCTGAACCACCGTCTTTCCACTGCCGAAGGGCCCCGGCACACAGGCCGTTCCGCCCTTGGCCAGGGGAAACAGGGTATCAAGGACCCGCTGCCCTGTGACCAGCGGCACCTGAGGCATCCGGCGCTCCTTGACCTTTCGGTTTCTGCGCACAGACCAGGTCTGGAACAGGCGGATCTCCCGGTCTCCGGCTTCGGTATCAAGGACCGCCACCGTATCATCCACGGTGAACGTCCCGGATTTAATGCTTTTTACGCTCCCGTTTAAACCGGCCGGCACCATGATTTTATGGGAGATTAAAGGAGTTTCCTGAACGTCTCCGAGAATATCGCCTTCGGTTACCTTGTCTCCTTTGCCTTTCAGGGCATTGAATTTCCACTCAGCCGTGCGGTCCAGCGGCTGCACCTCGATTCCCCGGGTGACAAAATCGCCTTCCTGCTCCCGGATAATATCCAGCGGCCGCTGAATCCCGTCATAGATCGAACTGATCAATCCCGGCCCGAGCTCCACACTCAGAGGCTTCCCGGTGAGAAACACCGGTTCTCCCGGCCCGACTCCGGTGGTGTCTTCATACACTTGAATGAATGCCCGGTCTTCACGCAGCTCGATGATCTCGCCGATCAATCCTTCTTCTCCGATCTTGACCATGTCGTACATTTTAGCCCCTAAGCATTCGGATGCGACGACCAGGGGACCTGCCGTCCTTATGATTGTGCCTTGTTTCATGGCTTTCCTTTCCCTTTGACTAATGCATCGGAACCGGTGGCTTGCACCGCCATCTCCTTCAATGTGTCCGCCAGATAATCGGACACATCCCGGAAGTCGGAAAAACCGGCCACCACCGGAAAAGATTGGTCCCGCAGCGCTTCCCGTTCCTTTTTGAGCGGCTTAAAATACTGCTGATGCAGAAAACACAGCGCGATATCTTCCTTTTCCAACGACTTTAATATCCGGCGGGCGTCCTCCAGATTTTCCGGTTCATAGACCCGGATGCCCATTGCCCGCAGCGGAAAAATCAGATCCTCATTTCCAATAACTGCTATGCGGTCATACATAGGTTGCACTCATCCGCCGTTTTAATATTTCCGGGGGGACCGAGTTTAATTTCCCTACGCCCAGAATGCGCAGCAATCCCAGTTCCTGTTTCCGCGCCAGTGTATAAGCAAATACCGGCTCCGGACCGAAAGTCACACGCTTGGCTTGCTGCAGATAGTGCATGAGAAAATCTTCCATTCCCCTTTCCAGTTCCACAAAAGTTTCTTCATTTTCGAGCGCATCCGCTCCATCCGCCCAGATATTTCCGTAAGGTGTGGAACGAACGGCGTCCCCGAACTCAGTAAAAGACATAGATAAACCTTCCAGGATACGTCCGGCAGGCAAAAACCCTCCGCTCATCAGCAACGGACGCAGCCGGTCCTCTTCCCCCTCTTGGTATTTTATTCTGGCCAGCAATTTCAAATTACCCAAATCTATGACACGACGAAAATACTCGATGATAAAGCTGTGGTCCGCTTTCCGGGCGGCTTCCAGGGCCTTTACCGGAGCCCAAAGGGTATCAAACACTTCCCTAAGAGGCTTATCTAAAAACAGTTCGCCGACGTCATTCATCAACGCCTCTTCTTCATTCCGGATGAACTGATCCAGCTCGCGGCTGTCCCGGATTGCCCGCAGCTCCTGAATGAACACACCGGCATCAAAAATTTCCTTGAGGGAAGACGCAAAATCTTCATTATGGCATGCCTCTTTAAATAGGCTGATCGGAATCAAGTGCTTTTCCAGGGCGCGCACCCGGCCGACGGCATAAGCATAATCCAGAAGATTGTTCTTTTTCATATTTTTAATTCGGAAACAATAATCCGCTCCAATTCCGGCCGCAATTCTTCCTGCAGGCGGTTCTCATCCAGGAATTCCTGTTTTTGCCTGTCCTTTAAAACCACTGTTTTTTTCAACACTTGACCTTTGAGGCCTTTTTGCTTAAACGCCTCGGCAATGATCCCGTCAATGATTTCTTTTTTCCGGCCCAATACATGCAGACGCTTATCCAGCCGGGCCTGAGTCAAAATCCGCCCGGCCTCCATATTGGCTTTGCGCTCGTCCTCTTCGAGGTAAGCCGCCGCCTCGGATTCCGCCTCTTTCCGGGCCCGCTCCTTAATGGCCTGGGCCTTTTCTTCGCTTTCCCGGATGATGCGGGCAGTGTCCTCGCAGGATTGAGCTTCGATAGTTTCGAGTATATGCTTTAGGCTCATCGTTACGGCTGAATTTTAAAGGATGATGCCGTTTAACAGCAAAATCGTGATCAAAAGCCCCAAAACAGCGTAAGTTTCCACCAAAGCGGCCATGATGACCGGTTTCATGAGATCTTTAGGCTGCTTGGCGACCATATGGACTCCGGATGTGCAGACTTTTCCCTGATGGATTCCGGATAAGAGTCCGGTAAAAGCGATGGGCAGGCAGGCAATAAGAATCTGCCATCCCTGATAAACCGTTGGGCTGGCTAATTCGCCTCCGGTCAGGCCCAACTTAAGAATGACCAGGAATGCACTGAGGAACCCGTAAATTCCTTGAGTTCCCGGCAGCGCAACCAGAATAAGCAGGCTGCCGAATTTCTCGGGGTCTTCGCTCATCACTCCGCTGGATGCCTGTCCGGCCAGTCCAATTCCGATTGCAGATCCGATTCCTCCAAATATCACGGCCAATGCGCCGCCGAATATCGCAAGTGTCAATCCTAACGCCATTTTGTCCTCCTTAATATGCCCAAGCCCCGGTTCATCCGGGGCTGAATCACGAATTTATTCCAAATACTCCGTATAGCGGCTTTCCCACTCGAACGGCTGGAAGGGCTTTCCACCCGATTCAAAGAACTTGGAAAAAAATTCCACAAACTGAAGCCGCATGGAATGGACGAACCCGCCTAAAAAGCTGATTCCAAGGTTGAAAAGATGTCCTCCGGTAAAAATCAGCGCCGCCAACAGCCAGCCCAGCCAGGGAATATCCCAGGCGGTCTGGGAAAGAGTATTGACCACCATGGCGATCACACTGGTTGCCAACCCCAGGGCCAGCAAACGCGAATAAGACAAAACATCCGAAAGATACCGGGATATATCATACAAACTATACAGACCCCCAAAAAACCGCGCCAGCGGATTCCGGGAGGGAACGGAAAATAAAACGATTCCCGCAGCTCCCACCAGGGTTGTTATTCCCCAATGTGCCCCTCCGTTGACGAGATACAGCACCAGAGCGGGCAGCAGCACCAGCCATCCTCCCTGGACAAAAACCGCTCTCAGGATATCGCCCCGTCTCCAGGTCGTAACCAGATTGAGCAGGGTTCCGAACCAGACCTGAATAAATCCCAGAGCCAAGGCTAACAATAAAAAAGAAAGCGGATCATTCAAAGGATCGATGACCATCAAAAAAGGTATGGTGAAACCGAACCAGCCGCCTACCATGGTGCCGATAAAAACGTTGGCAATCCCGACCAGCACCAGCAACTTAAGAAACTGCAGCAGCCCGCCCTTAGGCCGGGCCAGTCGGATATATAACCATCCCAAAACCGCCACCAGCAAGCCGTACCCGGCTTCACTCACCGTCAATCCCAGGAAAAGAAAGAAAAAAGGCGCCAGATAGAGTGTCGGGTCGAGGGACTTGCGGCTGGGCAGCCCGTACAATTTGGTCACCAATTCAAACGGCCGGACAATCTGCGGGTTCTCCAGCACGACCGGCGGCTCTTCTTCGGGCTCAGGATTTCGAAAAAAGCAGGCAATATTATCGGACAGAGCCTGCAATTCTTTTTCAAAATCCAATGCATCCTGATTTCGGATCCATCCCTCCAGAAAAAAGACAGTTTCCGTTTCACCCAGCTTTTCAAGCGATTGGATCCGGCTGCGCTCATTGAGCAGCACATCATACACTTTCATCAGCTCTTCCCGGCGGCGGCTGAGCTCTTCCCCTTCTTTTTTCAATTCGTTCAAACGGGTGCGGGCCGCTTCGATTTCCTGCTGCATTTTTTTGATGACATCGCTAACACGGTCATCGGGTCCGGCCCGTTCCAGGACCGCATCGGTAAAATAAAAGGGATCAAAGGAATATTCCTGAAGCCGGGTTTCCACCTCTTCCTTTCGGGATATATGATAAACCAAAAACACCAGCACATCCCGCTTGGTCCGGTCAAGTTCACACAGGTAAAGCTCGATTTCGGCTGTCTTTGCCTGCAGCTGCTCCCAGCCTGTCAGGGAAATGCTGCCGAATCTGACCTCGGCAAAGGCGGTGGATTCTAATGAATGCAAGGGAACATTAAGAGCCGTCAAGCCCTGCAGGAATGTGATCTCTTTTTCCAGATAGCTTATATGTGATTCTTTTTCACTTTCTTCCTGCTGCAGCTGTTCGGTCCGGTCAAGAAAGCTCTGATAATCCAGATCCAGGATACGGGCACGCTCCTGTTTGTCGAGAAATGGTTTTTCCCGGAAAATCTTCTGGACCATCCGGGTATCATCCCAGCGGTCAAGGAATGCAACCGCCTGCGACAGCCGGAACAATCGGTGATCTAAATCGGATTTGACCGGTTCCGGAGTCTGCAGCTCCAAATCTTCCACCTTGGTATTCTCAATTTGAATCCGGCCCTGATGCTGGAGAAATGCCATCAGATTGTGTTTGAGGTCCAATGGAGCCAGAATATGAACCTTTTTAACTTCAGCAACACCCATGCATCAATCCTTTTCCTTGGAGATCAGCTGCCTGACGGCCTCCGCCGCCCGGGCGACAGCCTGCTCCCGGTTTGCCTGGACCTTTTTTTCCAGAGAATCCATTTCATCCCCGGCCTGCCTTTGAATCTCTTCGGTTTGTTTTTCCGCTTCCCTGATGATATCTTTCCGTACCCTGTCTGCCTTCTCCCTGGCTTCCTTTATGATTGAATCCCTGATCTTGCCGGCTGTAGTATGG
>CAYRTV010000082.1:0-9081 GCA_964427225.1 uncultured Eubacteriales bacterium | reverse complement strand
CAGCAAAAAAGACGGTCCCCTTTAAAGCAGCATTTTCTTTATCCGCCATGAGAATTCCGGGTGTATAAAAAAACAGCACCGCTCCCATGGTCAGGAAAGCAATGTGTTTTTGGCATGCACGAATAGCCATAAAATCCTCCTTAAATTCTATATCCCTGGCAATGATAAATATACTTGCGTTTGCGCACAAAGTCAATCCTCTTAAGCATATTCCCTGTCAATAAAAGGCCTATGGCATATTTAATCATCGATATTTTCCAGATTTATCTTTCTTATAAAAACATCTTGATTGACCGGTATTATCCGAAGGTCATTTTGCAGGGAATTCAATCTCACCTGGAAATTGACTGCCGAACCGGATGTTTTGTTTTCAAGGTATTCTTCATAAACAACCTCACCATTTAAATATATGGATACTAACGGTGCAAACACACTGTTTTCCGGAAAGATTGATATCCTTATTCTCACCTTTCCGGGTTCAATCAGCAGGGGGAAGCGCCATTCCGTGTTTTTCATCACTTTTAAATTTTCAAAAATTTCCTCCGGCGGAGCCATCAGCTTTTCAATGTGCGCATTGATTTCAGCCAATTTTTCTTCATTGTTCAGCCGCAGATAACTGTTTCTAAGCTGAACCAATGTTTTCACATCATTGGGACTCAATTGGAGCGCTTTCCGGTAGTAATCGACCGCATCGTAGAGAAAATCAATTTTTTGGTATGAATCACCAATCAATCTATAAATGACCTGCAATTCATCCTTGAATTTTTCCTGGTAATTGTATTCCATTTCATCGGCATGGTGGGCCAACCCGGCAATTTCCCGAAACCTGCTTTGTTTATAATCCAGGTTAATCCGGTAATACATGCGTAAGGCGTTATTTTCGCTGCCTGGTTTCAATTCCAGCCAATTTTTTTCCTCAAAAAATTCCTCCAATCTTTCCAGTGTTGCCGGATCATCCTCAATTTCAAGATAACGGTCAAAATATTCTTTGACCGCCTCTATCGTATTTTCCTGCAGAGCGGTGCTTTGAATCACCCCCAATAAACTCAATTTGAAAAGATCTCCATACTCCCCGGCATCAATAAAGCTTCTTTCCGGTAAAAGATTTTGATAAAAATATATCTTCTGCAGCATGCGGTTGGAGTCTAAATATTTATTCGCCGCCGGCTGCAGCCGATATAAGCGGAAATCGGATTGTGCCTGGGAAAATTTTACTTTCGCCGCTTCGAACTCCATGTATTCAGCCTGGGCCAGCCGCAGCTGCTGGTTTTCCAATGCCAGGGAACGTTCTCCAAGAAAACGGGCATACATCCGGTATGCACTCGGTGTCTCCGGTAAAATGTCTTCAATGACTTCATAATCCATAACATTGGCAGCCCAGGTTTGAAGAATCCGCCAAAGCCGTTCGTTGTTTTTAGTCTGAATCACATTATTTAAAATATCCAAGGTGAACGATTTTTGGGAATCGGCGAGTTCCGTCCAAAGGGAAAACAAAATTCTTCCAATTTCAAAATAGATTTCATTATCAAAAGTGGTCAACTGAGCCGCTTTCCAGTACTCCTGAAAAAAATCGTGGTTTTCCGGCTGCAGGTAACTCAAATACAGCAGCGCCCGCCCCAGAGCATAATGGGCTTCATACGAGCCGGGATTCATCCGAATTGAATGCCGGTAATTCTGAATAGAGAGCTCCAGATTACCCGTTCGGGCCGCAGGTTCATCCAGGTTCCGGTCGGCTTTTTCATGGAACATGTTCCCCAATTCGAGATATACTTTGGCGTCAAAAGGAACCCATTCGGCTGATGTCTGCAAGAGTTGCATTTTTCTATCTTCATTGGACTCCCGGTCAGCATGGTAATACAGGTGCTGACCCCAATAAAGAACAGCGTTGATCAGAATGAAAACCAGCAGCCCGGTTATGACAAGAAGTTTATTCAGCCGGCTCATTTCTTTTCCTATACTCTACAATCCTGGGGAGCATCGCCAGAATGACTGCAAATAAAATCATGTTCGCCGGAATATGCAGATTGAAGTCTGTAAAACTATGAACGGCGATAACCGCCAAAGCAATGATTCCCCCAGCAGCCAGTGCTTTAATATATGGATTCCGCCGTTTTCTCCATTCCAAAATACTGAAAACCGCTAGATACAGAATGCCTCCAAAAAGAAAGAACATGCCGGCAATTCCCAATTCGGAAAAATACTCCAGATAATCATTATGGGCATGCTGCAGCACTCCGTAAATACCGAAATTTTCATAGGCGGGATAAACCGAGGCAAAAGTCGCTAATCCGGTTCCGAATAAGGGAAAATCCGTAAATATTTCCAGGGTATTGGACCAAAATTGAGGCCGCTGTTCCTGGGCCAGGTTCTCCAGAGAGAACCTTTGCATGGTATTCTCAATCCCGGCATAAAGGGCAAACACAACAATCAGAATTATCAGGAGCCGTAAAGCCCATTTAATGGGAGGACGCGCCATTTCCATTTTTCGAAACCCAAGGGTTGAGATTCCGGTAAAAAGGATAAATATCAGCACCAGTGAAAAAGCACCGGAGCGTGATCTGGCTAAAATCAGTCCGGCCGCCATAACCAAAACCCCGGCAGCCAGAATCAGATTCCCGGCCATCCCCCGGCTTGAAATATGGATCAAGCTGTCCTTCAGTTTTTTTCCTGTCATGGCAAAGATATCCATCCGCGCCAGAATTATTCCGATGGTCAAGGGGATAACCATCTCCAAATAACCAGTCAGGTGATTCTGGCTGACAAAAGTTCCTGTCACAACATCCAAATTGATATCTTTCGTGTAAAACAAGATACGGGGATTCTCCCGGTATAGTTCGAACATGCCGTATAAAGCCTGAAATACTCCCATCCCGGCCATAGTGTATATCAATCTTCGGAACCGGCGGCCGTAATTCACAGTCATGAGCACTAAAAACCCCAGAATCACATATGCGAGAATCTCCATCCCTTCCCGGAATGTCTGCAGCGGTGAAAGCGACAAGGTCATAAATGACATGCCCTCCGCTCCCACGGAGAATTGTTCCCTGAATGTCACTGTCGCCGGACTGACAATTTTAATCAAAAAAACCGGCAGAGGAATGATTTGCAAGGCCAGCATCGCAAAGAAGCCCCAGAAAAATATTTTTAATCTGCCCGTTAATTTCTGCAGATTGGGGTTAAGGACTGGCTTCGGTTCCATAAGAACATAAGCTGCGGCCAAAACCACCACCCATACCTGAATAATAAAAAGACTCCATTCCGGCGTGGAAGCCGCCGGCAGCGGGCTGAATATCAAAAGGCCCGGTATTCCGTATTCCAGTATTTTTTCATAAACGCGGTTCACTTTTTCTTTCCCTTGCTTTTAAAAAACGGCAGCTTAACGGCGAAAGATTTCTTTTTATCCGCCGGATTGTCCGGCTTGGGGTGAAATGGGATATCCTTATCTTCAATAACTGCACGAGGATTATCTTCCACCATCGCCAAAGCCGCTTCTTTCCCAGCCAGGATCTCCACTTCCCGCATAGCGGCGGATAGCCGCGGGACGCTGGCATGGGTGTTATGACAGTCTGTCGCAATAAAATGAACGAAATTCATTTCTATAAACCTGAGGGCTGCATCCCGGACACTGCCTCCGTACAAACCGAATAAGCTGCCCTGATTGAGCTGCACCAGAACACCCATTTCAATCAATTCAAAAAGCCGGGTCTGATCATGCCGGAAAACCCGGTTTCGTTCTGGGTGAGCAATCACCGGAATCAAGCTATCCGTCATCAGATCAAAGAACAAGTCCTTCACTCCGGCAAAAACATGGCTGGAAGGAAATTCAACCAGCACATATCTTTTCCGGTTAAGCACCAATTTTCTCCGGTGACTCCGTATTTTCTGGGAAAGATCATGGGAAATATGGACTTCGGCTCCCGGATGAACCTTCAGCCGGATGGATGCTCTCCGAAGGGCTGCTCTGAATTTTTCCAAAGCCGGGTCAATCTGTTCCAGGGTATTTTCGGAAATTTTCTCCCGGAAAACATGCGGTGTAGCAATGATTTGAGTTATCCCGTCTTCTTCCGCCATTCCAGCCATAGCCAAAGCGGTATCCATATCCGGAGCACCGTCATCCAGGCCGGGAAGAATATGGGAATGAATATCAATCATAAGAACAATGCTTACTTTCCAGCAGAGGCTTCATAATAGGTATTCATATAGCCATGATAAGGTGAGTACTGTCCGCCGCCCCGCATTTCCATTTCGTTATAGACAATTCCGATTATCTCCGCCTTGGATTTCTTCAATGCCTGCACTGTCCCGGCCAAGGCTTTCCTCGTTGTCTTGTTGACTTTCAAAACCACTACTGCGCCGTCAACTGCGGATGAAACAATCACTGCATCCACAACCGCCATAACCGGGGGAGTATCCAGAAGGACAATATCGAAATGCTGCTTGAGCTCCCTCACCAAGTGTTTCATCCGCTTGGATTCCAGCAATTCGGCCGGATTGGGTGGATGAGGCCCGCTGGGGATGACCCAAATGTTTCCCAGTGGAGATTGCTGTATAATCTCATTGATGCCTTCCTTGCCGGTCAGGTAGCTGCTCAAACCAACAAGATTTCTTATATTGAAAATTTTATGCAGCCGCGGCTTGCGCATATCCGCATCAATCAGCACGACTTTCTTTTCCAGCTGCGCGAAAGAAACCCCCGTATTGACCAGGGTGGAGGTCTTTCCCTCCTGGGCAAAAGCGCTGGAAAAAACAATCGCCCGCGGTTCTTCATCTGCGTGAGAGAACATAATCGAGGTCCGCAGGGTCCGGAAATCCTCGGAAACGGATAATTTTGGATAATAATGATTGATCAGCTCGAATTGTTTGATCTTGGGCATTTTTTTATTCTCTTCGGAACCATAGGAATATGAATAGGCCGAATAGGCGGACGTTTTTCTTTTTCCGTCCAGGGAAATCATCGGAATCACACCCAGAGAAGGCAAATCAATAATCCGGTCGGCATCTTCGGGTCCTTTAACTGTGTTATCCAAATAATCAATAAAAAAGGCCGCTCCGACTCCTGCAAATAGACCTAACATGAGAGCCAGCGCCAGGTTGCGGCTGGTATTGGGTGAAAAAGGCGCCCCCGGAACTAAAGCTTTATCAATGATCTTGATATTAGAGGACTTGAGTCCCCGCAGCCTGGCTGATACCAGAGTTTCATTCTGGCGGGAAACGAGTGAGTTCAGCAACTCCCGCTTGTTTTCAACTTCAATGCGCAAGCTGTTATAAAGAATAGCGTTGTTGTTGGTTTTCACCACATCTTGTCTTTGTTCTTCAAGTAATTTGGCCAGGGATTGTTCTTTGTTTAAGGTGGATCGGTATTCGGATAAAGCCGATTCTCTGGCCTTGCTGATTTCATTCGATATCTGGTTTTCAAGGCTGTCCAGCCGGGCCCTTGTTCGAATCATTTCGGGATAACTTGGTTTAAATACCTTCAATTTTTCTTCATAGCTGGACAGTAATTGGGTATACTCTGTTTTTAGATTCTGGATGACCGGATTGGAAATATGCTGCGGCAATGAATCCAGCGACAAGTCACGCAATTCACGGTAGGAAGCTTCAGCCCGGATCCGATCAATTTGCGCTTGGGTGTATGCTGAATCCAAATCGCCGAATTTAGAGACCACCGAGCTTTCCTGGTCATCCAAATACAACAGCTTTTTCTCTTCACCGTATTTCTGCAGCTCCCGCTCCTTTGCGGACAGTTCGGACCGGAGCCGGGCGATTTGTTCACTGAGAAATTCGGAGGCTTGCTGAGTGGCCTCATAGCGCATTTCCACCGAATAATTAATGAATTCCTCGGCCACGGCATTAACTATATCCGCAGCCAATACCGGATTCGGGGAGACATAGCCTAATCTGACCAGACGGGTTTCCTCAATCGGCATAACTTTCAATCCGCCCATCACCTGAAAGGCATAAGCCTCATTAGGATTTCTTTCCGGCCGCATAATATTCTGTTCCGGTTCCTGCTCTTGCGACGACGTATCCCGGGAAAAAAGCCAGCGCAAGGTAATAAAATCCTTGAACATCTGAAAGATATTTTTTTTCAGTGATTTCGTTTCTCCGGTTTGCATGCGTTCCGCTAAATTCATCTTCCGGGACACTTTTTCCGCTAAAGTCCGGCTGTTCAGCAGCCGCAGCTGCGTATTGAAATATACGCCGGTATAATCATAGCCGGAATATGTGGGATTGCGGAAAGCATCTTGAATATCCAGCATTCCGGAGGATGGGTTTTCAATCAATATGGTGGCATTTGCCTGGTAAAGGGGAACTTTACTGAACGAATAAAGCGCTGCCAGGATGGCAATCACCGCGATTGAAGCCAGGATAACCCACTTCCGCTTAAGCGCAATTCTCCATATATCCACAAAGTCAATTTCCTTCCTGCTGTTTGAAGGATTCATGTTAGTCTCCTAACCCATAAAAAAAATAAATTGTACCATATTTATTGATTTAGTGTAGATTCTCGCGGCTTGCTGCCGCAGACTTCATGATGACATGTTGGTCAAAAAATCGATTCAGGAACAAAGACGACATCATTTTCCTGCAATTGGATATCGCCCTTTTTACCTTTGATGATATCTTTCACATTGACTTTTATTTTGGTTTCATTCCCTTCATCATTTTTTCGCTTGATGAGAACCCGGCCTTTGGCTGCTCTTTCGCCGAATCCGCCGGCTTGGGCGATGGCCCGCACTATGGTGGGAATGTTGGATGTTTTGACATCCAGCGCGCCTGGGCTGTTGACTTGACCGAACACATAAACATGAACGATTTTGTCTACCGGAATGTTGATGATATCCCCAGGCTCCATTGGAATATTTAACCGGGCGTCACCCTTCATGACCAGTTCCTCTACGGAAATCTTAAGCGACCGGCTTGAATCGTCCGGCTGCTGCCGGATGACAATGATTTGGTCTCCGGCTTCCGGGGTCATGCCGCCGGCCTGGGCTATTATCTGCATCAAGGTCTGCCGACCCAATAATTCGTAAGGCCCGGGGTTGGACACAGCTCCCAGGACCGAGACACGTTTGCTTTGATATTCTGCAATAAATATAGTGACTTGGGGATCCTGCAGGTATTTTTCCGCCAGTAAATCCCTCAATTTATTTTCTACTTCGGTTTTAGTCAATCCTTCGACCTGAATTTCCCCCAGCAAAGGCAGCGTGATGTTGCCGTCCTGCGAAACCCGAACGGTTTTATTCAATTCATCCAAACCAAAAACATTGATCTCCAGCAGGTCTTTCGGACCGATCCTGAATTCTTGTGATACTTCCTGTGAATAAATAGATGAAAAAATTATGAGTATAATGCTCAATCCAACCATGATCCTAACGTATTTTTTCACAGTTCATTCTCCTATTCTTATGTCCCATCATAAAAATTTTTAATATTCACTACTTATTTATTTCCCATATGTGCTGCAATTATATAATATTTCTATTTATCATTCCAGGAATTAAGTTATGAGAACAGCTGCGGCAAGACCCGCAGGGACCGTACGGTTGCTTTCTTAGCTAAAGTCAAAATGATATCTTTTTGCCAATCAAAATGGGCCATTTCTTTGATCAATGGAAACACACCGTCATCTCTCGCGATTTCAAAAAGCTTTTCCACTTCCTGGTCATTTAAACAAGAACATATTTTCCGGGTGTAATATCCAACCGTCAATTCTTTCTGAATGGCTTCTTTCCAAAGTTTCTCATAAGCAGACAGGTCTTTTGCAGTGAACCGGTCTGAATCGCTATTGTTCATGATCACATCTGCGGCAATTTCCGAGCACAATAAACCGTAAAAGATTCCGCCTCCGGTGGTGGTTTTGACTTGACCGGCGGCTTCCCCGACCGCAATGACCCTATGCCCATAGGTCGGCGACACGACTCCTTGTGCAATGGTTTTCCGCCGCATAACCAGACTGTCGAAATTTTCTGCCGCCTCAGGACATCTATTCTGAATAAATGATTTCAAAAAAGATACCGGCGGCATCTTTGTCAGCAATCCTGAACGGACCCGGTTTGGGGCCACCGGCACCGACCAGGCAAAACCGCCCGGAGCGACCTTTTTCCCTACCCAGATTTCAGTCCGTTCCGCGTAACCTGTGTTTAACTCAATCTGTACAGCGTTTAGAAATTCTCTAGGCTGGCCTAATTCGAGATGCTTATGCAGCCGGAAATTATTCCC
Organism: uncultured Eubacteriales bacterium; assembly: GCA_964427225.1. Lineage (GTDB taxonomy): Bacteria > Acidobacteriota > Aminicenantia > Aminicenantales > Aminicenantaceae > CAYRTV01. Next base: position 858 of record CAYRTV010000082.1, on the reverse strand, counting down.
GGTAGCTAAGACAAGAATCCGTCCATAAAAAACTTTTTCCCGTCCGCTTGCGGCAACAAATATCTCGGCTTTTCTGGCTTTAATTTGAATGCTTTTTACGTCGCAATCGGTCATTAAAATCGCGCCCTGTTTCTCCGCTTCCCATGAAAGTTCCGCATCAAATCGGTTTCGGTTCAGTATATGAGCAAAAGGTACCGGATGGCGGTAGGCCAACTTCATATTACGCGGAGAGTACAAATCCACTTCCTGAATCCGGCTGATGCTCGATTCGGAAGACAGCTGAAACCGCGAAAATATGTCATCCCCGACAATACCGGTGCAGACAACATTATTTCCTATTTCGCTTTTTTTCTCCAAAACGATGACATCCAATCCCCGGGAGGAAAGCCTCCGGGCGGTATTCAAACCGCTGGGGCCGGCACCGATGATGACGGCGTCATGGATTCTTTGTTTCCGCATTATATTCAAACCTGACTTACTCTTTTATGACAAAAGAATAATTGTGTCAATCTCACACCTTCTTATCCCGGCTTTCCCATTTTCCCCGGAATGTAATCCAAAAGGAAAGAAACATCAGCTTCATATCCAGGTAAAAAGTCCTGTTTCTGACATAAAACAAGTCATGCCTGAATTTTTTTCCCCGGGGAGCATCCGCCGGAAGGTAAACCTGAGCCACTCCGGTCAATCCGGGCCTGACCCGGTGACGTTCTTCATATCCCGGAAAATCGGATAAACGGCGGGATGCACCGTTTTCAGATACTTCCTTCTCTTCCGGACGCAGCGCGCGCGGCCCGACAAAACTCATATCTCCTTTGAAAATGTTGACCAGCTGCGGCAGCTCATCCATAGCTGTTCCCC
>CAYRTV010000081.1:0-9089 GCA_964427225.1 uncultured Eubacteriales bacterium | reverse complement strand
ACAGCGAATAATGTAACCAGCGACCCGGCTGTACACCGAGCGGTTCAGCATTGATTCTATGTCATCCCCAGGGCGGCGCAAGCCGCCCGTGGGGATCTTGTGCTGCTTCGCCGAATGAATCGGCACCGATTGCAAAAAACGAAGCAGCATAAGATCCTCACGGCTTGCTAACGCAAGCCTCAGGATGACATGCGGACGTTCCGGGAATGACATATGGGTCATTGGCATTTGTCACGGTGAGTGGATCCTCCCCGAGTAATTCTATTTTAATTCAATTAAGAATTTACGGCTTTTATTTCTGCTTGCTTTTCCAGTAATCTTCCTTGCTTTTGAAAGGGGGAAAATGATGCGGCGCTATTTTATAAGAGGTATCAGCTAAAGGCGCGGGATTTTCGGGTATGTATGTAGCCAGATTATCCATGACTTCGCGGTATTGCGGCTCGTTGGCCAGATTGATCCATTCTTCAGGATCGGACCGGTGGTCGTAAAGCTCTTCACTGTCATCAATATAACGTGTATAGCGACAGTTTTCCGTACGAACAGAAAACTCAGAGAAATCGTAAGTGGTGATGGCAGGATACTTCCATTCCGCCATGGGATCACGAAGCAGGGGAACAAGACTATGACCATCCAGATCCGGATTCAGCGGGAGTCCGCAGAGATCGAGAAGGGTGGGGAAAATATCCATTAAGGAGGTGATGCGGTTGCAGCGGAGTCCATTGGCGGAACCTTCCGGAAGTCCCGGTATTCCTTTGGGTACCTTCATCATCATCACGGTTCTGACCACATTTTCCCAGAGCGCGAATTTGCGCCAATGTGTTTTTTCCCCCAGCTGCCAGCCATGGTCCGACCATAGTACAATGATGGTATTATCCGCATGGGCGCTGTTTTCCAGGGCGTTAAGCACCCTCCCGACCAACTCGTCGGCATAAGCGACGGACGCCAGGTAACCCTGAACGGCTTCCCGCCACTGGCCGGCCTCCAAGACATGTTTATGATAATTGCCGCCCCGGCGGGCGATCTCTTTGATCCTGTCCCCGACATCATCCAGGTCATTTTCCAGAACGCGGGGCAGCCGGACATCTTCTAAGGGAAAAAGGTCAAAGAACCGCTTTGGTACATACCACGGCAAGTGGGGCCGGTAAATGCCGCAGGCCAGAAAAAATGGTTTGTCATGCGTGCGTTTCAATTGGTCTGCAATCCACTTGACTGATTGAAAGTCCCCGGTTTCCTCTAAAGGAATATCCAGTGGCGTCCAGTCAAAAGCTGTATACATGTCCTTGAAAATGGGCATATTAACAGTTCCTCCTGGATTGGGGAGATAGTAATCGGGCATGTGTTTCTCTTTAGATGGAAAATAGTCATCCCAGGAGCGGGGATCGGGCATATTGTTATGGAAAATCTTGCCGGCGCCGGCTGACCAGTAGCCATGATCGGAAAAATAGTTAGGAAGTGTCACAGCATCCGGCAGCACCTCGCGCCAGACCTGGTAATTGGAGTAGAGTCCGGAATTATATGTATGGATGCCGGTAAGCAGGGCTGTACGTGAGGGATTGCAGGCGGGGGAGGCGCAATAGTTATGTGTAAAATTGACGGATTCTTTCGCCAGGCGGGTAAGATTTGGGGTCACAGCCTGGGCGTGTCCGCCCAAGGGTTCAATCCAGTCATTTAAATCATCCACACTTATAAAGAGGACATTGGGTTTAGGTCCGGCTGGACTTTGTTTGCTGACACCGCATCCGGCTGCGGCCAGGGAAGCGGCGCTAATCCCTGCAGCTCTAAGGAATTCTCTACGTGTCCAGGATTTCATGATTAGCTTCACTTTAAAAAACAAGATGAAAAAACATATTCGCTTCAAACTATATCATTATTTCGCCCAAATTAAAAAAATAAGATAAAGTCCTTTATCCGGAATCCAGCACCGGGGTTTTATGAACGCGGTCTGGTATCACCGCACGTTTAACATTCCAGCGGATTGGCGTGAAAAAAATAGGTGCGTCTAATGTTTATACTGCATCGCCCGGTGGGACGCCGGGTCATTGGTGTTTTTATCAGCGGTTGAGCCGACACAGACAATTCCATCGGAATATCCAAAGTTATCGGTAGGAAAAATATAGAGAAAACAATTGGTATAGGTGCCGTTTGGTACTCCGGCCTCTTTAAATGGGTCAAAAACCCAAGGTGTCCACTCCAATAGCACCTCTGTAAAAGAACTCCCAATTATATTATTTGCATCATCCATGAGACGGCATTCAACCTCAATCATGGCATATTTAGCATCCGTAATGACACATGCAGAACGGGTTGTGGGAGATTGACTCAGGTTATAGATCATCAGAGGCTGCCCGACTTTACCGACATTGCCGTCTTTGTCCGGGTTGATGCCCTGATATGTTTTAGCGTAACCTGACGTATGATAAATTCGGGCCGTCACTTGAATAGGTCCGCCGGTAGAAACAAAATACAAGGAGTAAATATGATTGTAGTAATTAAAACTAGGATCAAGAGAAGCCATGACCTGCATGATATTACTGGTCTTATATGTAGCATGGGGTCCCGGGCTGGTCCATATGGCACATGGTCCGGATGACCACATTCCCACCATATTGTAAGCTTTAACTTCAGTATCGGAATTCCGAGCATAAATCTGCACTTCGGTCCGCCATTCTCCTCCTCCCGATGCCTGGGCCCAAATGCATTCGGGGAGAACTTGAGAGCTGCTGGGAGATGAATCATAAAGCTGCCCATTCAGATTGGGGAGAACCAAACCTAAACCTAAAACAATGAAGAAAAAACGGAATTTCATAACTAACCCTCCAACTTAAATTTACGGACACTTATCTTTTCCCTTAATCAAAGTCTATGTCTCTTGAAAATTATTGTCAATAAAAACTTTAGAAAATCCGGAGAAGATTTTTATTTGCAGAAATAAGTGTTTTTTTGAATAATTCTATAAAGAATAGAAAAAATCAAGGAGGAGAATATGAAAATAAAGTTATTCGAAATAATGTCTCTTATCATCATTATTCTTTTGGGTGCCGGCTGTACGGTCCGGGAAGCGGCCCAGCCGGATGAACCGGGCGGGGAGGCTGATGTGAGCTTTCTTTATGAAGAAACCGCTGTCCCTGAAATCCAAAACCCGGCTATGCGGCCCCTCTCTTTGGGGACCATACGTCCGGCCGGCTGGCTCAAAAACCAGCTGCAGATCCAGGCGGACGGATTGAGCGGGCACCTGGATGAATTCTGGCCGGATGTCAAAAACAGCGGCTGGTTCGGAGGCGATGCCGAAGCCTGGGAACGGGCGCCGTACTGGCTTGACGGGTTCGTGCCGCTGGCTTATTTGCTTCAGGATGAGGACATGATAAACAAGGTCCGGTCTTATATGGATACAATCATAAAAGGCCAGGATGAAAACGGCTGGATTGGTCCGGCAGAGGATTCGTCTGATTATGACCTGTGGGCCATTTTCCTGGTGACGAAACCCCTGCTGCAGTATTATGAAGCCAGCGGAGATGAGCGGGTTCCGGACGTCATTCAAAATATATACCGCTGGGTGGACGGCCATATCGGCCGGAGGCCGCTTAAAAACTGGGGAAAATACCGCTGGTTTGAAGCTTTGCTGGGAATCTGCCAGACATATGAACGCACTGGAGAAAAATGGCTGCTTGATCTGGCCGTCAAACTGCAGGGCCAGGGTTTTGACTGGATCGATTTTTTTAAACGCTGGCCTATCACCGAACCCACGGAAAAAGGGGACTGGAATTATATGGGCCACGTGGTGAATAATGCCATGGCGGTCAAAGCGCCCGGACTGTGGTGGCGGATGACCGGAAATCCCGATGACCGGCTGATGGTCTATACCATGATGGACAAGCAGGACCGCTATCATGGAACTGTTGTGGGGATATTCACAGGCGACGAATGCCTTGCCGGCAAAAATCCGATTCAGGGTATAGAGTTATGTGCAGTCGTTGAATATATGTATTCCCTTGAGGTGCTTTCATCGGTTCTTGGCGATGCCCAATTCGGAGAACGGCTGGAAAAACTGGCTTTTAATGCCCTGCCTGCGACCTTCAAACCGGATATGTGGGCCCACCAGTATGACCAGCAGATCAATCAGGTCTTATGCAGTGTTCGCGACGATTACCCCTGGACAACCAATGGCCCGGAATCCAATATTTACGGACTGGAGCCGAATTACGGCTGCTGTACAGCAAATTTCAGCCAGGGGTGGCCCAAATTCGCCTCCCATCTTTGGATGCGTACCGCGGATAAGGACGGTTTAGCGGCTGTGGCCTATGCACCCTGCGAGTTTGATACGGCTGTAAACGATGTACCGGTTACGGTCAAGGTGGAAACGGACTATCCCTTCCGGGAAAATGTGGATATCACTATAATTGTGGAAAATCCGGTCGCCTTTCCTTTAAAGCTGCGCATTCCTGGCTGGGCGGCGGAAGCCCGGCTGCTTATAGGTGAAGAGGAGATCCTAAGTCCATCTCCCGGAGAATATTATGAAATCCGGCGGGAATGGAACGGGGAAACCAAAATATCCTTGTCTTTTCCTATGCAGCCGCGGGGTGTCCGGGGATATCATAATTCTCTGGCGATTACTCGCGGCCCGCTGGTTTATTCCCTCAAGATCGGGGAGGAATGGAAACGGATCCATGAGGATAAACCCTACCGGGAGCTCCCGCATGGGGATTGGGAAGTGCATTCCACGACGGCATGGAATTTTGCTCTGGATATCGATGAAGACGATTTAGCGGATATAATGAAATTTGAAGAGCATCCGGTGGGGGATATGCCTTTTTCCCCGGAAGGAGCACCGGTTTCCGCGGTTGTAGAAGGAATTCAGCTTGAAAACTGGGAGCTTATCTACGGCTCGGCCGGAGACATACCTGTGAGTCCTGTCACCGCGGAAGGTGAAAAGGTCAAGTTAATCCTTATTCCCTACGGCTGCACCAACCTGCGGCTGACCCAGTTTCCGACCGTCAAATGATAGCGTGCGCTGCTCTCCCCATGTCATTCCCGGAGCGAAGCGACGGGAATCTTAGACGGCGTTTGCATGAGCAGAAAGCATCGATTCATTCGGCGATGTAGGCTAAGATCCTTCGTCGCTATGCTCCTCAGGACGACAATAAATGAATGTATTGTCGTCGTCTGCGGCAATCTCGGCCCGTGAATAATCCAGGTTAGCAAAGGTCGTCAATTTGAGTTTTCCATCTTCAACAGATAGGAAATAGGCGGTACCGCCGGACCCGGTCCAGGATGGAAGATGAAAGGTTCCTGTGCTAAAGAGCTGATAAACATGTATGTTTTTATATGTCAAAGGAGTGTTTTCCCGGCATATCTCAGGTTTTCCGGGGCTCTTTAGAAAAAAAACGGACCTGTTTCCCAAAACCCTGGCATTTCCGCCTTCATCCACCACTAAAGCAGTCGTTTCGTCGATACCGACAGCCCGGGGTTGCTCAGCCCATCCGTCCTGGGTGATCCGTGCCAGGAAACCAATAAGCCGCCCCATGCGTGAACGGTTTGAAAAGTGAGAATCTGTGATCGTGTTTTGGAGATAGGGGAGCTGAAGAAAATCTTTGTCCAAAGTAACAGCACTGTGATATGGGTTCGTCAGCACTTCCTCGGAATAAACGGTTCCCAAGCGGGCCTGGAAGAAGAATTCTCCCAGAACAGCCAGGCCTGCACTGGTCCCGCCTATGGGAATCTTGCCCGCAAGCTGATTATTGATAATGTTTTCCATGGGAGTGTCTTTCCACATCCGGACATAGGTGTTCTGGTCTCCGCCGGCGATAAACAAGGCTTCAGCCTGACGGAGTTTATCAAGAACCACATTATCAAAGGCCGCATTCCGGGAATAAAACAGAATTGTTTCAATCGAATTGACGGAGCCTAATCCATCAATGTACGGATTATAGGCGTCTGTTCCGCTGGTTCGAATAACAACAAAGTCGCCTCCGCCGGAACGATCGATCATCCATTGGAAGGCAGCATCTACATCAGGACCTCCGCCCATCAGGACAAGGCCTGGCCGAACGGCTGTAACAGCATCCTCCGCATCTCCAGTGATATAAGAGCTATATGAGCGGCCTTGTTCGGGAACTTCAGATTGGGCCGGACTTTTACATGCTGGATATATGCATAAAATAAAGATTAGTTTTGCGAGTAGAAATATATGCCAAGGCTGCTCTGGAAGCGGCGGTGAATGAAACATGTACTCATTTTATTCTTTTTGCTTGATTGGATAAAGGTTGTTCGGTCCTCAGTCCATTTAAGTCCGTGTAGATATATGGTCTTTTCAGTCCATTCAGTCGGACCGATACGACCGTGTTCATTTTAATCCGCCTCGATATGGTTTTTAGATTGAAATTTGATTTTTGATTTATTAAGAGAACTTTTTACGTCTTTAAGACGAAGCAGTCTAAGATCCTTACGGCCTGCTACCGCAGGCCTCAGGATGACAGCGCTGCTGTCACTTTTTACTTTTAACTTCTCACTAGAAAAAAGACCCGCCATCCAGGATGAATGGCGGGCCTTTTGTTTCGATTATAAAGTCTTAGTAATAGAAGCGTCTTTGCTGTGATTTCTTGTTGATGGGTTCAGCATCCATGGCGTACATGCCGTGGCCGTGTGTAGCGATCACAAGAACGTTATCGCGGGGATGAATAACAATGTCCTGCACGTAAGCCGTAGGAAAGTCTCCGCCGATAACATTCCAAGTTTTACCTCCGTCAGTAGTGACATAGACTCCGACATCAGCAGCAACGTAGAGAATATTTTCATTCACCGGGTCTTCAATAACAGCATTAAGCGGTCCGATGGGCATGTTGTTGGTGATATCGACCCAGGTTTTACCGAAATCAGTGGATTTCCAAATATAAGGGGCAAAATCGTCTTCGCGTTTGCCGTTTTGCGTCATATAGACAACATTATCATTGTGCTGGGATGCGACAATACGGGAGACCCATTTCCGATGGGGGAGTCCTTCCATAATCTCTGCCCAGTTTTTGCCGCTGTTTTTGGTGACATGCACTTTGCCGTCATCGGTTCCGGCATAGATGACATCAGGGTTAAAAGGAGATTCGGAAACGGTGAAAATAGTCTGGTAGGGAATATCACCCAATTCGTTTTTCTTTCCGCAGCTCAGGTCCGGGCTGATTTTTTCCCAGATATCACCGCGGAAATGGGAGCGGTACAGGTACTGCAATCCCAGGTATACCGTATGAGGATGACTGGAAGAGAGGACAATCGGAGCCAGCCATTGGCCGCGCAGTGCGCCGACTTCGGGTGTTTGCGGCGGGAAAATGTTTTTGCGCTCGCCGGTTTCCATATCCGTTCGGGAGATCCGCCCGTAAAATCCGGCGGAATAAACCTTATCCGGGTCTGTAGGGTCGATGGCATGGGTGGAACCTTCCCCGCCGGGTGCCCGTTCCCATTCGACGGCTTGGAAACCATCCAGAAGATTGCCTCTGCGGTCGCGGTTGCGGAGCACTTGCGCCCGGAAGCTGCCGTGATCCTGCATGGACCCATAAACATAAAAAGGGTCATTCATGTCATAGGAGACGTTGAAAAACTGGCAGACCGGCAGGTTATGGGTGAAGGTTTTCCAGGTTTCCCCTTTGTCGTAGGAAATCGCGATTCCGCCGTCATTAACATTAATGACGTAGGAGGAATTATTTGGATCGATCCACATGCCGTGGTGGTCACCGTGCACACCCCGTGCGATGCGTTTGAAGGTTTTGCCGCCATCGGTCGACACACTCATGGGAACACCCATGATGTATACCCGGTCGGGATCATTGGGGTCCACCCTGATCTGGCCGAAAACCCAGCCGTAAGTTCCGGAATGACCCATCATGAACTGCAGGGTCTCTTCGGTCAGTCCGCTTACTTGAGTCCAGGTTTCCCCTTTATCATCAGATCTGTAAACAGTGGCGCCCTTGATGATGGCCCGCAGACCGGATTGGTAAGGGTCCTGTTTTTCCTCTTCGGTCAATTCCCGGGCGATTTCATAATTGTCTACAAGGGCATAAAGGACATTCGGCTCGCTCAAGCAGACATCCAGCCCGATGCGGCCGCGATTTTCGGCTTCGGGAAGGCCGTTGTTGATAGGATTCCAGGTGGCGCCGCCGTCGGTGCTTTTATAGAGACCGCTTTCATCATATCCCGGGAAATTCCGCGGGTCATTCCATTTAAAGCGGACTCTCTGCCACATGGCCGCATACAGGGTTTCAGGATCTTCCGGATCTATAGCCAGATCAATAGCGCCGGTTTTAGGGCTGGTATAAAGTATCTTATCCCATGTCTGTCCGCCGTCAGTGGTTTTAAAAACACCGCGTTCTTCATTGTCGGTCCATTCATGGCCGGATGCGGCAACATACACGACATCAGGATTTTCAGGGTGAATGACAATCCGGGAGATCGTCAGCGTATCTGCAAGTCCCATGTGGGCCCAGGTTTCGCCGGCATCAGTGGATTTGAAAATACCTCCACCCAGCTGGGAACTGCGGAAAATATTGGCTTCTCCGGTACCAACCCAAAGAATATCCGGATTAGAAGGAGAAACGGCAATATCGCCGATCGAAGCGGACACCTTGTCATCTAAAACAGGCTCCCAGGTTGTGCCTTCGTTCACCGTTTTCCAAACGCCTCCGGATGCAGTGGCTACATAAATGGTGTAGTGTTCACCTTTCGGACCCAAGACCGCGATGTCAGTGCACCGGCCGCTGATATTGGTCGGGCCGATATGCCACCACTTTTGGTCCTTGAACGGGGATGCCTTCTGCATGTCCTTGTACTGATCGAACCACTTTAAATGCAGTTCCGGATCGGTTTTTTCTATAACATTTTGCGCGTGCAGCGGAACGATCAGCGACAGCATTAACGCGATGCTGATGCTGAAAAAAAGACGGGTTGATGTAGATTTCATGATACCTCCTTTAGTATGAAAAGTTTTGCTATTTCTAAATATATCACATATCAAGAGCAGAAAAAACAAAATTATTTCAGAACATTTCCAGGGCTTTTGCTTTACCGGTGATTCCAAATAGAATAATATAATTTATATAAGGATAAGTATG
>CAYRTV010000080.1:0-9270 GCA_964427225.1 uncultured Eubacteriales bacterium | reverse complement strand
TCGTGCAGTTTATTTTCTATGTCTTTCAGATCGGATTTAATATGAGCATAGACATCTTTTAAATCAGGATTTCGTTTTAATTCTTTTTTGATCCTGACGGAGGCATCTCTCTTCATTCCTCTCCTGTCCTCGGGGAATTCTGAACGTGGCTGTATATTAACATCATCATTCCGGAATTTCAAACAGAAAACATGATTCGAAGTTATTTGTCGTGGATTCCGCAATTCGGGCAAAATCCTGGTTGCGAAGTTCGGCCAGGAACTGAGCGGTTTTTTGCAAAAAAACCGGCTTATTTCGCTTGACTTTGCCGCGATAAGGAACCGGAGCAAGGTAAGGCGAATCTGTTTCTATGAGAATGCGGTCATCGGGAATGACTTTGGCGGTTTCCCGAATGTCCGCAGCCTTGGGAAATGTCAAAATACCGGAGAATGAAATATAAAATCCCCGGTCCAGCAATTGAAAGGCAAAAGTTTTATTCTCGGTGAAGCAATGCAGGATGCCGCCGCCTGAATAACCCGTTTCATCCAGGGTCTTCAATACCTGGGATGATGCATCCCGGCTATGGATAATGACCGGCAGTTCCAAATCAGCAGCGAGTTCAAGTTGAGTCCGGAAAGCCTGGATCTGTTTTTCATGGGAAGAAAAGGAATAATGGAAATCCAATCCGATTTCACCGACGGCATGGATTTTTCTCTCTCCCGCCAGGCGGCGGATTTTCTGTTCGCAAGTGTCATTATACGCTTTTGCGTTATGGGGATGGACCCCGGCCGCAGCGGCGATCCGGTCATATTTTTCCACCATGCCTAAGGTGACACCAATATTGTGTTCATCCGATGCTTCCGCGGGGCAGAGAATGGTTGCGATTTGCTGTTCAAGGGATTCCCGGATCACGTCATCCCGGTCCGCATCGAAATCCGGCATATTGAGATGAGCGTGAGAATCGACGATTTTAATCATGATAAATTTTAGAGATGGTTTGTATTCATGTCATCCTGATTATGCAACGGCAAGACATCTCAAGCTGTTGCGTTTTGTAAAGAGTAAAGAGTGGAGAGAAAAAATGGCCCGCTTTTATGCTTAAAAGCGGGCCTTGGAATCTTAAACAAGAACTTATATTTTATCACGCAGCAGGCGAAGGGGAATGGGGCCATGGCTTAATACTTCGGTCAGGAATTCTTTGCGGTCATACGTGTCGCCTTTTTCCTTTTTATAGGTTTCTTCCATCTGCAGCAGGTCCTGATAACCGACATAGGTGTAAGCGGCTTTGCCGGGATTCAGGATGATCTCGTTCCAGGTGCGTTCCGCTTCCGCCTCGGTCATGAAGCCGGAACGGGTGGCATAGGCCAGCGCCTGTTCTTTGGTCATACCGCCTTCGTGGATATTCAGTTCCAGGTTAAAATTGATAACGTTTTTAAGCTGAATTTTCAGCTGATTCAGGCGCAGACGCAAGTCGAAGTTACCGAATCCGGAGGTCACCATGGCTTCTTCGAGCAGAACCGGCCAGCCCATAAGCAGGGGTTGATTGGCATAGAGTTTCTGAATGACCGGGGCATCATTGAATGTCATGGCAGTGGGAACGAAGGGGCCGGGAAATATGTTTCTTACCGTATAAAAAGGGATGTAAAGGGTATTGTATTCATTGAGCAGGGAGACTGTCTGTTCTTCGGTCCATTTATCCAGCGGGGCGATCTGAACTTGATATCCGGAGGTCTCCCCATACAGGGGAGGGGCCATCAGTTTGGTCAGGCAGGGGCCGGTATGGATGGAGGCCATCTCCCTCACTTCCAGTTCCGCTTCGGGTAAGGGAATCATCTGATTTTCATTGAAAAATTCCTGAACAGCTTCTTTACTTTGTTGAAAGCTGCTGAGCCAATCGGAGGGATCCGGTTGATCGGCGCGGATTTTCTCCAGCACACCGTTAATGACAATACTGCGGACCTGATCTTCACCTCTTTGGGTGGTCAATCTTTCCAGATTAATATCGGGATACATGATTCGATAAAAAGGGATGCAGACCAAAAACATCTCCCGGGTGATATTACTCTGATCCGCTTTAGCCTGAGCCACTAACTGCTCGAGGGTAAGGTGGCTCTGCAGGGTGGTGCGCATCAACCGCCGGTGGGCGGCGCCCAAACGGAAATTCCCGGTGGATTTGATCAGCAGGTCGTCGGTCAAGAAGGTCTGATATTTCCGCAGCTCCGGCAGCACATCGTCCAATTTTTTCTGAAGGTTGCCTTGTTCTCTGGACGGGTCCTGTGCAATCAACCCGGGCAATTCATTTTCATAAAAATCCATGATTATGGGCATTTGTTCAATGGCGGTTTCCGTATAGATTTTGGCCGGGGTTTTTAAATTTTCCATGGCCTGCTTGATCAACTTGGGGAGATTGTTCAGCCGCTTGACCGCATTTTTCGCCCGGTCTTCGGGATTTCCGAAATCACCGGTCATCAGGCTGCGGACGCTTTGATAGATAATATGATTATAGAAGATGGGATCATATTCCCAGGGCAGCAGGTTTTCATGCTTCATTATTTCGAGTTCCAGCCCATTCACAATCATGGTATGGATGGCTTGATATTCAGGGCTCAACTGGGTTTGATCCACTTCGGCTACAAATTCTTGATTAAATTCATCCAATTCTTCCTGGTGTTTTTCAATGTTGCGTGAGCCCATATCTTCCAGTTTGTCATCAAATGCATGATATCCCTGCAGTGTGGCCTGGGAGGGATAGAATTTCCATAGAGCCTCAAGATATTCATCGATGATTTCCTGGAATTTTTCATCTTGCTCATTCTGCTGTGCCGGCAGAATGCCGGTGCTCATAAAAGCGAATGCCAGGATGCAGAGACAGGTAATAATTTTCCTCATTGAAACCTCCTCACTTTAGGTGTTATGTCTGCATGCATAATTAGCTTGATCTGCGGAATTAAGCTTATCATAAATTTATCCTTAAAGGCAATGTCTATGCCTGTTCTCGTCACCATTGCATCCATGCCGAGGCCCAGGTGAACCCGGAACCAAAGGCGGTGAGCATGATTTGATCGCCTTTTTTTATGCGTCCGGATTTGACCGCTTCGTCCATGGCGATCGGTATGGATGCGGCCGTCGTATTTCCATACTTATCAATATTCCGGATGACTTTTTCCACGGGTATTCTTAACTTCTTGGCCACCATCAGGCTGATCCGGTCATTGGCCTGGTGGGGGATGAGATGATCGACATCGTCGATGGTCACTCCATTGTGTTTCAGTGCTGTCCATACTGCGGTCGGCATTTTTTCCACGGCGTTCATAAACACATGGCGGCCGTTCATTTTCGGATAACAGCGTTTTGAATCGATCATGTCATAGGTGAAGGTCGGTTTTTCCTTGGGGCTGGGTGTTTCCATCCATAATTCCCTCACGAAATTTCCGTCGCAGAACAGATGGGTGGATTTGATGCCACGGTTCTCCTCATCCGTCGGCTCGAGGATGACGGCTCCGGCACCGTCCCCGAAAAGTACCGCCATATCCCGCCCTTCATCGGAATAGTCAAGGTTGGAGGACTGGACTTCAGCCGCCACCAGCAGGATTTTCTTATAGGTGCCGGCCCGGATAAACTGATCGGCGACGGAAAGAGCGTAAATAAAACCGCTGCATTGATTGCGCACATCCAGGGCGCCGATATTGGGCAGTTTCAGCTTGGCCTGAACCTGCACTCCGATTCCCGGAAAATAATGATCCGGGGACAAGGTTGAGGCCACAATAAAATCGATATCGGTCTTGTTAACCCCGGCATCGGCGATGGCTTTTTTTGCGGCCTCAACCGCCAGGTCGGAGGACCCAATTCCCGGTTCCACGTGCCGGCGTTCGATGATGCCGGAGCGCTGCCTGATCCACTCATCGGATGTATCCATGAGCTTTTCGAGGTCGAAATTGGACACCTTCTTGGGCGGGACATAATGCCCGATGCCGCTGATGTATGCATGTAGGCTCATTTTTCAGTGATTAATCATAATAAAACCCAACGAAAAAATAAAGCAAAAAGTGATTTTGACGAAAATTCCCTTTTTCTGGCATAATGACAGCGGAGCTGCCATCCTGAGGAGAGCAGCGGCGAAGGATCTCAAACTGCTTCGTTTAAAAAAGAGTAAAGAGTAAAGAGTAAAAAGTGAAGAGAAAATGAAAAAAAGGATGAAGATCTGTTTTTTTGTAAGCCTTGTCCTCTTTCTAGCCCAGACGCCCTATGCCGATAAATACGATGTGCTGAAAGTGGAAGCGGCGGTTTCTCCGCTGCGGCTGTCACGGGGCCAGGAAGGCAATATCCGCTTGAAATTCACATTGAAAGAGGACATTGCTGTCAGCTCTCAGCCGGCTTTCATCATTGAAATCGATTATTCCGAGGGTCTGGTTTTTTCCAAAGATTTCTTCACCGCCTCCGATTTGGAAATTGAAATTATCGAAAAAGACGGCAAAGAATGCCTTGATTTAAGCCAGATCGTTGAAATACCTTTCTCTCTCAGCCTGGAAGCGGAACGGGGTAACCATAAGCTGAACGGCCACGTTAAATTTTTTGCCTGCAATCTCGAAGAGGAATGGTGTCTGAAGGATAAAACCCCTTTTGTCGCGCATTATTACACTTCAAACCGCATTTCCCGCTGATTCCACATTTATTACAGCCATCCCTTTTCCTTATACCATTCCGCTGTTTCCGCAACGGCTTCATCGAGCGAATAATCCGGACGGAAATTTAGTTTCTCGCGGGTAAGTTCGGTATCGGCCACCCAACCCTCCTGGCGCATTTCCTTGATTTTATGGCGGTTTATGACACTGGTTTTGCCGGTCAGGCGGGTTATGATTTCAGAAAAAAAAGCAGCGGTGTAAACCAGGGGCAGCGGGATTTTAAGAGTGCGGGATTTTTTCCCCATAACCCGGGCTGCGGCCTGCCCGAAATCATTCCAGGAATAGGGCTGGGGATCAGCAATATGACAGATGTCTCCGCTGGCCAAAGGATTTTCCATTCCCAGTAAGAAAGACTTTACCAGGTCTTTGACATAACTCATACTCATCAATCCGGCATGAGCATCGAATGAAGGAATAATACCGGACTGAATGAATTTAAAATACGACAGAAAATCCTTATCCCGGGGGCCGAAAACCGGGCCGACCCGGTAAATATATACCGGGAGCTCTTTTTGATATTTCAGGGTTTCGATTTCTCCGGCCAGTTTGCTTTTTCCATAAGGGTTTACCGGATGGGGCGGATCGGTTTCCTTAACCGGACAGCCGTCACGGGTGGGCCCGGCTGCGGCCAGGCTGCTTAAATAAAAAACTCCCTTGGGGCGCACATCCTGTCCAAGGAGGGCCTGGAAAAGGCTTGCCGTTCCTTCCTGATTTACTGTATAATAATCAGCCGGTTTATGAGCCTTGGTTGAACCGGCTAAGTGAAATACATATTCCAGCTCCTTGGGGAAAGAAGGCAGGGAAGTCAAATTTCCCGGCAGTATGCGGATGTCTTTTCCCTGAAGCCATTTTAAGTTTGATGGATCACGGACCAAAGCGTAAACATTGGTATTTTGACGTTGAATGAGCGAATCAATAAGATGACTGCCGATAAATCCGGTTCCGCCGGTCACAAATATGTTCATAGTCATGATTGTAAATCAAGCCGAAAACATGGTCAATCGATTATCTCCGGGCAAAATATGCCGGAGTGAAAAATAAAAAAATTCAGGAGGTCAATTTGGGTCTATTTGATAAATGTTATGAATTCACCCGGGCGGAAGAAGTCCAAAAAATGGGCATGTATCCCTATTTTACACCCATTAAGGAAGTCAACGGCAATAAAGTCCAAATAGAGAGCAAAGAAATGATCATGGTCGGCTCCAATAATTATTTGGGCCTGTTGGATGAGCCTGCGGTTATGCAGGCAGCCAAGGACGCCATTGATAAATATGGAGTTGCGACCTGCGGATCGAGATTTTTAAATGGCACGCTGGATATTCATGTCGAATTGGAAGACAGGCTGGCGAAATTTATGCAGAAAGAAGTGGCTTTGACCTTCAGCACTGGTTTTCAGACCAATCAGGGCATCATTTCAACCCTGATCGGACCGGGTGATGTGGTCATTACCGATAAGATGGATCATGCCAGTATTATTGATGCCTGCAGGCTGTCGAAGGGTGAAGTCAGAACATTCCAGCATAATGACATGGAAGATTTGAAAAAGATCCTTTCAGAATTGGGCAAGGATCAAGACAAGATGATCGTTGTCGATGGTGTATTCTCTATGGAAGGAGATTTATCCAATCTGCCGGACATTATCCGGCTCGCCAAACAGTATGACTCCCGGATTTTGGTTGATGATGCCCACGGCATTGGAGTGATGGGAGAAGACGGCCGGGGAACCGCTGAGCATTTCGGAGTGGAAGAGGATGTCGATTTAATCATGGGCACTTTCAGTAAATCTTTTGCCTCCCTGGGCGGTTTTGTCGCAGGCGATAAGAAGATTATATCATTTATCAAGCACCATGCCCGCGCTCTCATATTCAGCGCCAGCATTACCCCGGCATCCGTTGCGACCGCTTTGGCGACGCTGGATATCATTGAAACCCAGCCGGAGAGACGGAAGAAATTATGGGATATCACCAAAAAAATGAAAGACGGATTTGAAGCCATGGGCTATGACACCGGCCCGACCGAAACTCCGATTATTCCGGTTTTCATTCGGGATGATCAGGGAGCTTTTATGCTGTGGAGAATGCTGCGGGAACAGGGCATCTTCACTAATCCGGTTATTTACCCTGCAGTTCCCCCAGGAGAAGCTTTAATTAGGACAAGTTATTCAGCCAGTCATTCCGATGAGGAATTGGATACCGTCCTGAAAGCATTCGAAACCTCTGGCCGGACATTAGGATTGATTTAAAAGATTTCATTTCCGCTCTTTTCGAAAAGCTTGCAACGATATTTCTTCCCCCGCAGTTTGAAGTATTTAAAAAACATCTGCGCCAGTTCTCGCAACCGCAGCCGATGTGGTAATATATACTGAATATCTGCAAGCAGGAGATAGAATGAAACAATTAAAATCAATATATGTCTTTATTGTCATGATGTCTGCTTTTTCTATACTGCAGGCGCAGGAGGTCGGGCCTCCCACGCTGGCGCCGGAACAATTGAAAACAGGCATGACCGGAAAAGGCAGGACGGTATTCAGTGGAAACCGGATCGAAGAATTCGATGTGGAAATATTGGGAATCCTTCAAAATGAAGCCGGAATCGGGGCTAACCGCAGCCTTATTCTGGCACGTTTGAACAGTGAGCAGCTGGAGCAGAGCGGTGTTTCCCAGGGGATGAGCGGAAGCCCGGTTTATGTTGACGGAAAATTGATTGGAGCGGTTGCCTACAGCTTTCCTTTTTCAAAGGAAGCCATCGCCGGCATTACACCTATTAATGAAATGCTTAACATCGAAAAGAGCGGTGCCGGGCGTTCTGCATATTCCCCTTCAATCCCAGTCCAAAAGACACTTTCCTTACAAGAATTATATGAAATCAACAAATCTTATTTTGAATTTGACAGCCCGCTGATGTACCGGAACCAGGCACTGCAGCCTCTGAAAGTCCCGCTGGTCCACAGAGGTTTTTCACATAGGTCGTTAAACCGGATGGAATCGGTTTTTACCCGGATGGGATTTCAGCTGAGCCAGGCCGGACAAGAGAAAATTCAGATGGATGAGATCTCATACTCCGACTTAGCGCTGCGGGCCGGGGATCCGGTCGGTGTTCAGCTGATTTCCGGTGATATAGAGATGGCGGCAACCGGTACGGTGACATATGTCGACGGCAGCAAGGTCCTGGCTTTCGGGCATCCTTTATACAATTTAGGCCCGGTCGATTATGCCATGACCAAAGCGCAGGTGATTACGGTGGTCCCCAGCCTGCAGAATTCTTTTAAAATGACCGCGACCGGAGCGGTTGTCGGGCGGTTCCGCCAGGATAGGACCTCAGGTGTTCTCGGTGAATTGGGGAAAATGCCGAATATGATTCCGGTCAATATTAAGCTGCTGGATACGAATCAGGATATCCAGGATATCCGGATAAAGATAGTGGATGATAAAATTCTGACGCCTTTTCTTATGAATTCAGCCGTGGCCGGAATCATGTATACCGAAGAACGCGCCATGGGTGATTTAACAGTGGAAATGGTGGGGGATATTTATCTGGAAAACGGTCAAAGTATCCATCTGGAAGATATGTTTTCCGGGAATTTTGATGCTGCTGTGGCCGAAGTGAGCGGCTTGGTAACGGCCATCACCTATTTTCTGGCAAATAATGAATTCCGGGATTTAGGTATACACCGGGTTGATCTGAATTTCCGTACAGTGGAGCAAGTCCGGCTTTCCTACCTGGAAAAAGTGTGGCTGGATAAATACGATGTGAAACCCGGAGAGAGGATTCATGTCAAAATATATACCCGTAATTTTCGCGGCGAAAGCATCATGCAGGAAGGCGGGATTATCGCTCCCCATCTCCCCCCAGGCTCAGAGTTTTATCTTATTATCGGAGACACTCAATCCATGGGACAGCTTGAGAGCGGACTTTACCGGACTCAGGCCTTTGCCCCCCGCAACTTGAGCCAATTGATACGGGTTCTGAGCAATCAGCGGAAGAATAACCGCATTTATTTTAAAATCCTGGCCCGTAAACCGGGGCTTTTTCTGAAAGGTGAAGAGCTGCCGAATCTGCCGCCTTCCATGAAAAGCATGTTTTCATCTCCCCGTGCGGCGACCTCACAACCGACGGAATTGAGCCAATCGACGCTAAGCCATTTTCAGCTTCAGGTGCCGTTTGTGTTTAAGGGAGCGGCCATGGTTCCCATCAAAATCAAATGAATATTCCATATGCCTTGATGAATGGAGAAAGATGATATGAAAAAAGCCATAATTGTGGTAATAGTGCTGATAGTTTGTCTGGGATTGTTATTTGCGGTCAATCCGGAAAAATGGACGGTAAGGGAATTCAGTGATTATATTCCCGGAAAATTTAACGGCATTTCCGTCACTGCGGAGGGAGTTTTATCGCTGGCCCCGCAGGAAGATCTTTTTGAAGGGCCCCCGGAAGAATTCTATTTGTCGTTATTGGAGACCCCGGACGGAACCCGTTATCTGGGAACCGGCCATGCCGGTTCTATATACAGAATAGATAAAGGCGGAAACACCGAACTTTATTATAAGGTTCCGGAGATGGACATCACCTGTTTGGCCCGGGACAGCCGCGGAAATGTATACGCCGGCTC
>CAYRTV010000079.1:0-9274 GCA_964427225.1 uncultured Eubacteriales bacterium | reverse complement strand
GATCACAAACAGCATCGGCCACAGTGGGCCTTCCGGGCTGGAAAAAGAAACAAAAGCCGGAGCATTCAGTTCCGGACGGGCCAGCACCAGGCCTAAGTATCCTATCCCCAAGCCCAAAAATAAGATCCAGGTGCTTAAATAATCCCGCGGCTGCAGCAGAAACCACACGGGTAAAGAAGAGGCAAAAAAGCTGTAAATAATGAGGATGAAGAACCAGAATAATTGTGATGACAGGCCGAAAACCGCGGCCGGAAGGACTATTGGAAAAAGTTCACCCAAATAAATCAGACCAAAGAGTGCGATGAGCACAAAAACAGTCGCTGCCGGGACATTCATGCCTTTTCTGTAAATAAGCCAGCCCAAAAGCATAGCAATAAAAATCAAGCCGAAAGTGGGGATCACAATTTCCGGCTGCGATATAAATGTTTGTGATGCGACCACCGCGAATACAGCTATGACAAGAGAAAGAGTCAGCCACAAGAAAACGGAAAAAATGACTTTGGTCAGCGGACTGATGGTTTGTCGGGAGATATTGGCAAGCGACGTTCCCTTATTGCGAATGGATGTCATGAGAGAGGAATAATCATGGACCGCTCCCATAAAAACACTGCCGACAGCAACCCATATCAGTGCACCCAGCCAGCCGAAATAAAGCACGCCCAGCAGGGGACCCAGAATGGGGCCTGCGCCCGCAATGGATGAAAAATGATGACCGAAAAGCAGGTTTTTTTTAGCGGGAGAATAATCGATTCCGTCATTCAGCGCCCGTGCCGGAGTTGTCCGGGTGTTATCAATCCCTAGAACTTTCTTTTCAATGAACCCGCCGTAGATTTTGTATCCGAGAAACAACCACAGCAAGAGTATCGCAGCTAAAATTAGACTATCCATACCTCAAAACCGTCCATTTATTCTTTCTTTGATTTATTATACAGGTAAGCGCCGAGCACGATAAAGGCCGCCAAAGCAATAAACTGTCCCATGTCTCCCGGATAGTGAATGCCCAGCCCTTTAGGTTTGGCTTTTACGATAAAAGCATAAAGAGCGATTAAAACACCGGCGATTCCTTCACCGGCGATAAAACCGGAGCTGAGAAGGATGCCTTTTTCTGAGCGTTTTTTGCGCAGAGCTTCTTTTTTTCCTGCTCTTTGTTCCACGAAATGTCTTAAAAGACCGCCTGCATAAATGGGCGTCATCGTGGATAAGGGGAGATATATACCCACTGCCAGCGGAAGGGAGGGGATCCGAAGGAGTTCTGCTACAATAGCGAACGACCCGCCGATAAAGACCAGCCCCCAGGGC
Source organism: uncultured Eubacteriales bacterium (assembly GCA_964427225.1). Lineage (GTDB taxonomy): Bacteria > Acidobacteriota > Aminicenantia > Aminicenantales > Aminicenantaceae > CAYRTV01. The sequence goes on along the minus strand of CAYRTV010000079.1, from coordinate 7,975 downwards.
AAATCTCCGCCTAACACTCCTTCGATCACTGTTTTCATGAGCACAGCCTGGGGAGCGGGAAGCGCTTCTGATCCGAAAGTGAAGGATTTTCCCAGCAGCCATACGGCCCCGGCCACGGCAAATGCCGAAGTCAGAACTCCAATAAGCTCGGAAGACTGCTGTTTTCTAGGCGTCGCTCCCAAGATATAACCGGCTTTGAGGTCTTGAGATATATCTCCGGCGATGGAAGAACCGACACATACAATGGTCCCTATGGTCAGGGCGGCGGCTTGTCCGAATATATCCGTCCATCCCAAAAAATAGAAAAGCAGGCTGGTGCCCAACAGTGTGACGATCGTCATGCCGGAAGTGGGATTGGAAGAAACCCCCACCATCCCGACTATCCGGGAAGAGACGGTTACGAAAATAAAAGTGAAAAAAACAACACACAGAGCTGCGATTGCCCGGATCAGCACGGATGCATTTACGCCGATCAACTGGGGAGATAAAATGATGACGGCGGCAATAACAATCACTCCGGCCCCGATGACCTTGAATGAAAGATCCGTATCCGTCCGTTTTTTTTGCGGTTTGAGGATATCTTTTCCCCCTGCCAGCTCTTTTATGCCCATTTTAAGGGAAGAGTACATAGTCGGCAATGATTTAAAGACGGTAATAATTCCGGCCACAGCCACCGCCCCGGCTCCCACATAACGGATATAGCGGTTCCAAATTTCATCGGGTGACATTTGAGATATCGTCATGGTTGCTTCTGGAAAAAGCGGCGTAGCTAAGTTTTCTCCGAAATAAGCGATAAGGGGAATGATGCCCAGCCAGCTTAATATACCTCCGGCCACCATAATGGCGGCGATTCTTGGCCCTAATATGAAACCCACTCCCAGTAGAGCGGGAGTCGGTTCCATGCCCAATTTCGCTTTTTTTAAGACCGGGATTTTTAAGGCAATTTTTTCAGGCCATAAATGAAAGAAACCCACCAGGGCTTTAAGTAATACTCCGATTCCCAGTCCCAAGAAGACATTTTTCGCTTTGGCGCCTCCGGCGTCGGCGGCAATCAATACCTGAGAAGCGGCGGTTCCCTCGGGGTAGGGGAGGACTTCATGCTCTTTTACAATCAAGGCTTTACGCAAGGGAATCATAAACAAAACCCCTAGCAGCCCTCCCAATAAAGCCAGGGTTCCGATTTTCAGTATGTCGGGGTCGAAGCCCCATAAAAACAGAGCAGGAATAGTGAATATGATTCCTGAGGCAAGAGAGGAGCTGGCAGAGCCGGTGGTTTGAGCAATATTGCATTCCAAAATCGAACTCTTCCCTACTACCGGGGTTAAAATCCGTAAAACCGCAACCGAAATAACGGCCAAAGGAATAGCCGTTGAAATTGTCAATCCTACCCGCAATCCAAGGTAAGCGTTAGCTGAGCCGAAAACAGCTCCAAAAATAACGCCGAGAAAAACAGCTTTAATACTGAAGTCTTTGACGGAGGTTTGGTCCGGGATGTAGCTTTTGAATTCAGGCATTTATTATTCCTTTTATATCGATTGTCATCTTTTCCTTTTCATGGTTAGGGGGGGAGAAGTCAAGTATTTTTCGAAAAAAATTTGGGATTTGACACCGGGCGGATGCCCCGGTTATAATTCTCTGCAATTGTATTGAAACCAGTCTGATGGACCGAAAACAAATTCTGCAGAAAATCGATGATATTCACCGCGAGATACGGGATGATCAATTTCATATTCTGGCTGAAAAAATACGTCAGCGCCCCTTTCATTTCCATCGTTCCAACCGGGGCTTTTTACTGCGTAAAATCATTCATCTATTCCGGCGCAAACTCAAAAATGAAGTGGAATTGATTATGAATCCGGTCCTGGAACAGCACAAGGATATCCATATGCGGTTTCTATATGAAATTCAGGCTTTAAAACAGCAAGTTTATGCTCTGGGCCAAAACGGCAAGGACGGGCGATATGATAAAGAAAAGAATGCGGCGGATTCTGCAAAGCCTGACAAATCAAATTGAACTTCAGAGTCCTTCCGGAGCGGTAAAAACCATCGCCGTTTGTGCCGCTCAGGTGCCGTTCTTTTCGGGCGGGGCTGAAACCCATGTCCATTCCCTGGTGGAACAATTGAAAGTCCGGGGATATGAGGTCGAACTGATCAATATACCTTATAAATGGTATCCCCGGGAGCAACTGCTTAAAAGTATCGAAGTCTGGCGGCTTTTAGATTTGAGTGAATCCAACGGAAAGAAAATAGATATGGTGATTTCAACTAAATTTCCATCCTATTTCGTAAAACACCGGAAAAAGGTCCTGTGGCTGATTCATCAATACCGCCAAATATACGATTTGCTGCATACGCCGTATTCGGGACTAGATCCCGGCAGTAAGGCCGATATGCGGTTTCGGGATAAACTGATAACGATGGATAATCAAGCTCTGCGCTCATATTCCCGCATTTATACCAATGCCGGGAATACGGCATCCCGGCTGAGGAAATTCAATAATATCGATGCGGCTCCGCTCTATCATCCGCCCCGGCTGGCCGGACGTTATTATTGCCGCCGTTATGAAGATTATATATTGTCAGTGGGCCGGCTGGACGAGCTTAAACGGGTTGACTTGTTTCTCCGGACTTTGAAGGCCTGTGATCCTCATATAAAAGGAAAAATCGCCGGCACCGGACCTGATTCGGAAAGACTAAGAAAAATGGCGGCCGACTGGGGCTTAAACGGCCGGATTGATTTTTTAGGCTTTGTTTCCGATGAAGATCTGCTGAAATTATATGCCGACTGCCGCATGGTGTATTTTGCTCCGCTGGATGAGGATTACGGATATATCACCCTGGAAGCATTCCTTTCCAAAAAGCCCGTGGTGACGGCTTTCGATTCCGGCGGGCCGCTGGAATTCGTGCAGGACGGCATTAGCGGCGTGGTGCTGACAGATTTAGATGAAAAAAGAATGGCGGAAAAAATTGAAGCCCTTTTTTTCAACCAGGATGAATGCCGGAGCCGGGGAGAAGCCGGTTACGAGAAAGTTAAGAATATCAATTGGGACCATGTGATAAAAGTGCTGCTGGAAGGTGAATGACATGAAAATAGCCTTTTTTTCTCCGCTCAATCCTGTTAAGACCGGTATCGCGGATTATTCCGAGGAATTGCTCCCGGAATTATCCAAATATGCGGATATGGATATTTATGTGGATAAAAGGACTCGTCCCGAAAATAAAGAAATCGCGGACAAGTTTAATATTTTACCCTTCCGTGAGGAATCTTTTTCTGCGGGTAAATATGATGCGATTTTATATCATATGGGCAATGATTATACAGCGCATGCCTACATATACCGGTCTTTGCGCAAATATCCGGGAATTGTGGTGCTGCATGACTATGTGCTGCAAGGTTTTTACGCAGAAAAATTTGATTCCGATAATGATTTCAACGGCTACCGCAACCGGCTGATCAAATACTATGGCAAGGAAGGAGAGAAAATAGCCGACAGCATTGCCAGGCGTGACCCTCATCCTATTTGGGAGAGTGAAGAAGCGCTGCAGTATCCTCTGAATGAAGAAATAATAACCCATGCGAAAGGCCTCATTGTCCATTCTGACTTTGTAAAAAACCGGATTAAAAAAAAATGTGAATGCCCTGTCATAAAAATTCCCCACCATGGTCACATTTTAAAGACCTTTGACCGTGAAGCCGTCAGAACTGAATTCGACATCGCACCGAGTGAAATATTGATTGCAGCGGCAGGATACATCAACCGGAACAAACGGTATCCACAGATTTTGGCCGGGTTGTCCCGTATTGATCATGCACATTTCACCTTCGCCGTTGCCGGGAAAGACAGGGGAGGCATTTTGGACAATGCTGTTTCACCTGACAGTCCTCCTCTGAGAAGAATGGGCCATCTTGAGCTGACCACCCTGGAAAAGTTTATTTTTGCTGCTGATATATGCATTAATTTGCGGTATCCAACCATGGGGGAGAGCTCAGGCGCCTTGTTGAGAATGATGGGATACGGCCGTCCGGTGCTGGTTACCGACATTGGTTCTTATACCGAGTTCCCCGATTATACCGTAATCAAGATTAAGCCGGGACTTGATGAAGTGGATTTGATCCGGCGTTTCCTGGAAGCTTTAATTAACGATGATGATTTCAGAAAATCTGTGGGGAGAGAGGCGGCCGATTATGTGCAAAACGAATGCTCCATTCCCAAATGCGCCCGGGAATATGCCGCATTTATTCAAAGTGTTGGCGCAAAAGGAGGCAGCCATGACTGAATCGACAGCCTTGCTGAAACAACAGCTGCTTCGTTTTAGAGAAGAGCTGGAAGCTAGGAGAAACGCAGCCGGGTCGATGGAAGAACTAGCGGGGCATCCCGTTGAAAGACCGGCGGGAATCTGGGAAATGGACTTCGATGACCTGGAAAAAGAAATCTGGTCGCGTTTTGAAAACTTGGAATATAATGCGGATTGCCTGGAAAAAAAAGACCCTCCGGAAAATCAAGGCCTGAAAGACCGAATGGCTGCATTTATTCTCAATACTTGGAGGAATATAAAAAATCCATTGGTGCGTTTATATATGCAAAAATATTGGCGGTTCAACCTGGACCGCCAAAATCAAATCAACCGGGATAATGTCCCGTATCAATTGGCTCATATTTTGACTCTGCAGAAAATGAAAGACCGGTTAAACCGCCTGGAAGAACAGGTCCAGAAAACCCAACGGGAACAGAGAATCGTATATGAAGAATTATTGGAGTTGAGGTCCCGGCTGAGGAGAAGAGAGAAATCCGAATGAAAACAATGGAAGTACAGCTTGCGGAATGGGAAAACAGTGAAGATTTTGAAGTCCCCGAAAAACAAATTTTCCTGCTGGCAAAAACTTATCCTGAACAGGCAGAATCCATATTGAACCGGATTATTCCGGTCATTAAAAAAAGAAAAGGCATCCAAGCCGCATATAATTTGATTTTGCGGGTGGAAACAGCCCTGGGAGTGAGAAAACCCACTCTCGCGGTTTATGATAATGCGCTTCACTTTGTCGGAGGCGCTCAAAAATACGGACTTACTCTGGCCTTGGCTCTTCAGGACGAGTTTGAAATCACGCTCATCGGCCACAAGCAGGTTGCGCTGGATACCTTAAAACAATGGTACGATCTGGATCTCAGCCGCTGCCGGACGAAGACCATCCCCCTGCCTTATTTTGAAAAAAAATTTCCAGAAAGAGAAATTTTTGACGCCGGAGCTGTTGATCTTAGGGGCAAAAATCCTTTTCATGCCGTCAGCCGCGAGAGCGGACGCTATGACTTTTTTGTCAATAACTGCATGCTGGAAATGGTGTATCCCCTGGCAAACTATTCGCAATTCATTTGTCATTTTCCGGAGAGGGAACGATCCCGTTTTTTTCATACGCACCGTTATTCACACATTATTTTCAACAGTCTCTATACGGCGGAATGGATTCGCAAGCGCTGGGAATTGGAGCCGCACATCCATATTTATCCTCCGGTGGACATCCGGCCCGGCAGGTTTCCCGCTGAAAAAAAGCCCTGGATTCTGTCGGTTTCCCGGTTTGAACCGGGAGGAAACAAGCAGCAAATGGAAATAGCAAAGGTTTTTCTGGACTTGAAACAGCGCTTTCCAAAAAAAATGAAATCATGGCGGCTTATATTAGCCGGGGGCAGTATCGCGGATAATCCATATCTCGAGGGAGTCAAACGATTAGCGGCCGGAGATGATTCGAATATCGATATTCATGTCAATGTTCCGATTGGCAGCCTGCAGAAACTTTACCGGGACTCCGCCCTGTTTTGGCATTTCAGCGGATTGGGGCAGTCACATCCTGAGAGAATTGAGCATTTCGGCATGACAACAGTCGAGGCTATGCAGAACGGATGTGTTCCGGTTGTTTATAAAGGCGGGGGGCAAAAAGAAATTGTATCCGGTGGCAGAAACGGGCTTTTTTTCACTTCCCGCAAAGAAGCGGCGTCCGCAACTTTAGAATTGATCAAGAATAAGAAACGGAGACAGACATTGGCGGAATCGGCATTTAAGCGCGGAAAAGATTTTTCTAAAGAAATCTTTATTAAGAAAGTGAGACAGCACTTTCTGGATTTATTAAAAACCTACCGCTTTGAAGATTGAGCCGCTCAAGCAAGAGTGTCCAAAGCTTTTTGATTATTATTGGTTTTAAAAACCAGCAGGGCTTTACCCAAACCGGCTGAGGAACCGTAACAATAAATGATATCCAGCACTGCATTGCCCAGCAAAGCACCCACTTCCGCACCGGCGCCGATCCTGTCTTCAATCAACACGGTGAGAACGGATTCAGAACTGACGGCATATCCCAAAGCTTTCAGGCATTTTTCCGCTTTTTTGTTATCTGAGATCAGAAGATGAAACACTCCCTTATTATTATCCGCAGTAGCATTTAAGGCCTGCAAATTAACACCGGCATTGGCTAAAGTTCCCAGTACGCGTCCCAATATTCCCGGTTCGTTCGGGGTAATGACCTTCAGTTCATTTTCAATTTTTACTTTCACGACCGTCCTCCTCAAACAGAAGGATTATACCAGATTATTGTGAATAAAAAAAAGGTTGCAATTTTCTATATGATTATTATGATGGATAAAATGAATAAAGTCGCCATAATCGATAACTCTATTTTTCCTCATATCTACAACCCTGCAGCACACTGGTGCCGGCACCTCGGCGGAACCGGTTACGGGTTCCGGGCCAAAGATCGTCAGCTGCCCGGCCTTCAGCAGGGATTCACTCACTTTATCCTGACCGGTTCGGAAGCCTCCATCATGGAAAGGGAGCGCTGGGTCGAGCATGAAATGGAATTTGTGAGAGAAATCACAGCTGGGGGATATCCAATTCTGGGCAGCTGCTATGGACACCAGCTGCTGGCGCTGGCTTTGGCAGGTCCGAGTCATGTGCGAAGGTCTCCGGAACCGGAATTGGGATGGTATACCATTGATATACTTTCGGATAATGAGCTGCTGGGAAAAAAGGGATGTTTTTCTGCCTATACCCTTCATTTTGATGAAGTGATTGACCTGGCGCCGCCCTTCCGGGTTCTTGCTTCCACTCCGGGTTGCCCGGTCCATGTTTTTCAATACGGATCATCTCCGGTCTGGGGAATTCAAGCTCATCCGGAAATTGATATTCCAACAGGTGTAAAGCTATTCCAGGATATGCTGGACATCCGTTCTCAATCGGAGGCCCTGTATCGGAAAGCTCTGCAGAGCAAACCAAATGATTCCGGAAAAATATATCAAATTGTGGATGTATTTTTAAAAAAAAGGCGGCTAATAAACATGTCATCAGGGGAAATTTAAGTCTTTTTCCTTGACAAATGCATTAATTTGGCACAAAATTTAATAAGGTTCGCTAACTAATTTGAGTTTAATAAGGAGGAAAAATGAATAATAAGAAAGGCTTGGCAATAGGAATTAGCATTCTGCTTCTCTTTTCGGCAAATGCCTTTACGCAAACCAAACAGCTTAAGGAAATCGGACGATATCCTCTTGTAAGATGCAAAGGGGAAGTTCCTTCTTCCGAGGTTATGAAAATTCTGGTAGACCGCTATGCAGGTGATATCAAATATGGATTGGATACTGCCGGGTATGGTGATATTTATCTGGTTTTTTTAGATCAGCTAAACGAGTCTAATTTTGAAGAAGGAATGCTGAACGTCGGTGATCACATGGAATTCATGCTGTTCCGGTCGCAAGGAAAGATCAAAGTAGTTGAGGATTTGGAATGGGCCGGGGACCAGGCTATTCCGATTTTTCTTTTCACGGTTGAAAAAGATTATAAACATTACCATCTCTTTATGCCCCGTGCCTGCGGTAATATCGCACTGCTCAATGTGGAAGAAGTCATTCCCCCTGCCGTATGCGATATTCAGGTTGATCCGAACAAGGCCAATGTCAATGATCCTATCTCTGTCGACATGAGCGGATCCCAG
>CAYRTV010000078.1:1654-9277 GCA_964427225.1 uncultured Eubacteriales bacterium | reverse complement strand
TGATAAAAAAGAATGTGCAAAAACATCGCAATTTTTTTATGAATAATTCAGGCTAAAGAAAGGAGGCATGAATATGAGCCAATTGCATCATACAGCCGGGGGTTTAGATCTCTGGATGATATTTTTGATTATTGGAGCTGTTATTCTAATAGGCGCCATAATTTGGTTTATAAGCAGAAGGACAGTGAGCAATGATGGATTAACGCCCCACGAACGCAAGACACTTTCATCGGAACAGAAAGAAATACTTTCTATGACGAGACAAAAGGGCGAACCCTTAACCCAGACTGAAATAGTCGGGATTATTCCCGGCGGTTTGGAATATGTTGTAGAGATTCTTAAAAATATGGAAGCGATGGGAATAATCCAGCGCAAGTGGGATTCAGAGAAAAAAGCATATCTGATTATCTCCGATTAGAGTTGACTGGCCTTGATATTTCATTGGCCAGGTTATAATATTCCAAAGGTATCATCATGAAAAAAACAATAATCCTATTCCTCCTTATCCCCATCCTATTAACCAATGCTTATCCCCAGGACAAAACCATCGCCGTCACCCACGAAAAGGACATCTATCCCAAAGGCGAGCCTTTGTGGGGCATCTCCAATATCGATTTCCAGGATGTAGGCAAAATCCAAGTCCTTTGCCCGGAAGAATGGACAGACCTTAAAATCGCTGCTGTCCTGGAAAGCAAAGACTACCTGCCGGTCTCCTGCCTGCGCTTTAAGGACGCCCAGGACCAAGAACAATACGCCCTGGACACAGACGCCGACTTCGATTTCAGCGACGAATCGTTCCTTGAATTTGAAACCAGAAAGAATATGTCCATCGCCGGCGCCGATATCCTCATTCAGCCCTTGGATGAAGTAGACAGCTACACCCGCTATTACGAAATCATCATCGGCCGCAAAGGGGCCGGCTTTGCCCGAATCGGCGAATACAGAAAGGGCACCCTCCGGCTGGACAACGAGGAATACCCGCTTATTTTAAGAGCGGTCCGGAGAAACAAACCTGACTTTGATCTGTCCGCCGGCACGCAGTGCCTGATCGATCTAAACCAAGACGGCGACTTTTCCCTGCGCTGGCGCACGGCTCCTTCCGGAGACATCATCGCACCCGAGCAGGTCCCGCTCAATGCGCCCTTCCGCATTAACGATCAAACCTTTCAAGCGACGGATATTGACCGGCACGGCACGAAACTGGTCATCGAATCCTCTGCAGTCGACACCGCCCCTTCGATCGGCTTTAAGGCCCCGGACTTTGAAGCCGTCACTTACAACAATAAAACCTACAGCCTCCAGGATTTAAAAGGCCAAGTCATCCTCATGGAATTCTGGTCTCCGGACTGCCGCTTTTCCGCCAAGGTCCGCTCCTGGGTGGAATACATTGCCGGCAAATACGGTGACCGGGTGACCATCCTCTCTGTCATGATACGGCCGGATGAAACAGCCTATGAAAATTATCTGAAAGACCATAAAATGAGCTCCATCGTCGTCCAGGCCAATGAAGACCTAATGGAGACCTATAATCCCGGCGTTATCACGCCGACTTTTTTCGTGATCGATAAATCCGGTACCATTCAGTTTAAAGGCTCCGGCATCACAGTCATCGAGGTTGTTGATAAGATTTTGGAGAGGGAGAGATCAAATGGAAAAACCAGTCAATAAATTTTTGAAGTATGTTCTCCCGGCATTTATTTTATGTTTCTTTTTTTTTAACCCGGAATTTGCGTGCGGCCAGGAATTCGGCCTGGACGCAGATGCCGATTCAGACACTTTAACGCTGGAGCAGTGCATAGACATCGCTCTTGAGAACAATCCTGTGCTTGGATACCGGAATTGGGAGATTGAAGCCCTGGAAGCCCAAAAAGAGGAAGCGGCCGGCCAGCGCCTGCCCCGGGTTTCCGGTTCCGGCAACTATCATCATTATTCCGATGCAATGAGACTAGCGCCGCCCAGAGGATTTTCCTATCCCCTCGTTTTTACCGATGATATCCTGTCATTTAATGTTGCGATGGCTATGCCGGTATTCACCGGAGGCCGTATTTCCAACCAGATCAAGGCCGCAGAGCTGTTTCAGCAATCAGCGGAGCACAGCCTTGTTCATGCTCAGGAAGAGCTGATTTTTAAGGTCACCAGCGTTTATTTTTCCATGCTCAAGCAGCACCAAATCCTTAAATCATTGGATTTTTCAAAAACCACCCTGGAAAAGCATCTGCAGCGGGTCAAGGAAATGCTGGAAGCCAAAAAAGCAGCCGAATTGGATAAGCTGCGGGTGGAGGTCCGGCTGGCTGATATAGCCCAGCGGATAGAAAAAGAGACAAACACACTGGCCGTCCAGAACCGGACGCTGGCGAATTTAATGGGGGTCGAAGAACTTGATTTTCGTATTCAGCCCAGGGAGGAATTGCCGTTCAGCGCCAAGGAATTAGACCTCGAAAAAAGCATAAGCACAGCCTATGCCAACAGGGCGGATTATCAATCCGTCCAAAAGGAAGCGGAAGCCCAGGAGAAAAAAATCAAAGCCGCTTATGCCGGTTTGTGGCCCTCTATCTCCCTTTATGCGTCTTATGGTGTGCAGGCCGCCCTTGGAAACTATATCAGGCAGGTTGAGGTGGACCGCATTGAAGATATAGGTCAAATAGGCCTTTCATTTGAGCTTCCTTTTTATGAGGGCGGCCGCAAAAGGGCCGCCATTCATCAGGAGCAGGCCCGTTTGGCCATGCTGAATGAAAAGCTCCGTGAGCTTGAGCTCAGGATCCGGCTGGATGTTGAGGCGGCGGTTCTTAATATCAGGTCCGCCGGCAAAAGAATTTCAGCCGCAAAAAAAGCGTTGGAACAAGCGAGGGCAACCCTTCGAATCGAGCTGGAAAAGTATGATTTAGGCATGGGTTCGATAACGGATATATTCGATGCGGAGTCAGCTCTGCTTGAGCTTCAAACCGTTTATTACAGCGCTCTCGCTGATTATCATATCTATAGTGCCCATTTGATATTTGTCCAAGGAAGGCCATGATGAAAAAAACAAGAAAAGCCGTATCCTCCAGCACCGTGCTTTGCTTCCTAACATCAGCGGTGCTGATAGGTGTTTTGCATGGATGCGGGGGGAAAACCCCGGAGAAAAAATCATCCCAGAAAAATATTCCGAAAGTGGAAGCCGTGACGGCTGAACATCAAAACATAACCCGGAAAATTGAATTGACGGGGACTATTGAAGCAGCCCGGACAGCCCGGATTGCCTCTCCGGCTGAAGGGCCGGTTCTCAATTGTTCTGTCCGGGAAGGGGACCGGGTCAGTCGAGGCGCGAACATTTTAACCATCGGCCGGAAAAAAGCGGCGGAAGAACAGGCGCAGGCCGCTGAAAGAGAGCTGGCTCAAGCAGAGGAAGATTTGCGCAGAGTCAAACAGCTGGTCGGATCAGGGGCGCTCCCCGCTGAAACCATGGAGGAAGCGGAACTGCGTGTATACCGGGCGCAGGCGCAATTAATGAAAGCCAGAGAGAGCATGGAAGATTATCAGGTCCGCGCCCCATGGGACGGGATCGTCAGCCGGGTCTTTGTCACCGATGGTTCCTTTGTTTCGCCGCGTGAAACCCTGCTGGAGATATTTGATCCGGACAGTCTTATCATAAAATTTGCGGTTCCGGAAAAAGAGCTGATACATGTGGCAGAGGGCATGGACATAAGCGCTGTGCTGGACGCATACGGCACACACGTTTACCCTGCGGAAATTACCAGATTGTATCCGGAGCTGGACAGGAAAACTTATACCCGGACGGCCGAGGCGTCTTTGGCCGAAGATATTGAGATCGTGCCGGGCATGTTCGCCCGCTTGTCGCTTCCCGTCCAAAAAATTGACGAAGCGCTCCTCATTCCGGACAGCGCCGTGGTGGTGACTCCCGAAGGAGAGGAAGTGGTGTTTATCGTCAGGGAAGGGAAAGCATTCCGCCGGCAGGTGACTACCGGCGTAGAGCAGGAAAATACGGTCCAAATTACAAAGGGAATCGATGCTGGTGATTTGGTGGTTATTTCCGGCAATCAGAACCTGCAGGACGGCATGGAGGTCGCTGTTCTTAACAATGAGACATCGTAAAAGCTTGAAGAGCGAAAAGGAATAGTCTGATGAACCTGACGGAAAGATCATTAAAGAAGCCGGTGGCGTTAACCGTCCTGGTGCTGGCGGCCCTGGCCCTTGGCATATTCAGCCTGAATCAGCTTGAGGTGGATTATCTGCCTGACATCACTTACCCCATGGTCAAGATCCACATCTGGTGGCGCGGAGCAACCCCTGCTGAAATCGAGGTAAACATTGCCGAACCGCTGGAACGGATAATGGCCACTGTGGATAATCTGGATTACCTGGAATCGTCCACTCTGGAAGGCATGTACACCCTCCTGGTTAATTTCCAGTACGGTGTCCAGGTGGATAATGCCTTTCAGGATGTTGTCTCCGCGATGGAAAGGGCGGAGCGGCATCTGCCGCCTGATATAGAGACCCCCCTGGTTATCAAGGCAGACCCCTCCTTCCTGCCGGTTATCCAGGTCATCATCTCTTCAGACCGCCGCTCCCTGGTCTGGCTCCGGGAATGGGCTGACAACTGGCTGACCGACAGGCTGGTGGCGGTTCCCGGAACCGGAGGAGTGGAAATTGTAGGGGGTTTAGAGCGGGAAATCCAGGTGAATCTTGATCCTGAGCGCCTGGCTGCCTTTAATCTCTCTCCAGCTCATATTGTGCAAACCTTGAGCCTGGAAAACAGGGAGGTATTCGCCGGAAGGGTGACATTGGAAAACCGGGAGATCATCGCCCGCACTATGGGGGAGTTTGAAAGCCTGGAAGAGATTGAAAACATCGTCGTCACCCTGAGTGCCGGCGGAGAGAAAGTCTATCTCAAAGATATCGCCGCGGTTGCGGATTCCCATGAAGAAATGCGCATCAATACGCGTTTTAACGGTGAAACGTGTGTCAAATTGAGTATTCTCAAACAGGCGGAGGCCAATACGGTGGAGGTCTCTCGTGCCGTCATGAATCGCCTTGCGGAACTTCAGCGGGATATCCCTGCGGACATTGAATTTAATTATGTAGAAAATCAGGGGGACTATATAACCGGAGCGATTAAAAGTGTACAGGGCACCGCTTTCCTGGCCGCGATACTTGTTATTTTGGTCGTTTTTATTTTTTTAGGGCAAGTGCGCTTTGTCGCCGTGATGATAAGCGCCCTCGGAGTCACGCTGCTGGCCAATTTCTTTGTTATGAAGACGGCGGGTTTTTCCATCAATATATTCTCTCTCGGCGGTCTGGTTGTGGCCTTAGGAGTGATTCTGGATAATTCCATTGTGGTTTTGGAAAACATTATCCGGGTCCACAAATCGGGGATTGAGAAATATGCCTTAAAGGGGACCAGCCAGGTCAGTTCCGCCATTATTACCGCCACCTTGACCTTCCTGGTGATTTTTCTGCCTTTTCTCTTTATTCCCGGCCTTACATCCCTGCTCTTTAGGGAACTTGTCTTGGTGGTGGCGGTGGTCGTGGTCCTTTCTCTTATTGTCGCCGTCACGATCACGCCTGCTTTGACCCAATGGCTGCTTAAAGCGAGAGAAACAAAACACGACCTGGGCTTAGGGCGCTTCTTTTATAATGCCCTGGACAGGCTGATCGAAGGATATGGGAAAGTTTTGCGCAAGTCTATGCGCGCCAAAGCCATGGTTGTTGTATTGATCGTTATCGTGTTTGCCGTCTCCTGGCTTCTGATCTCCAGAATCGGATCTGAATTTCTTCCGAAAATGGATGACGGCCGGGTGATGATCAAGGTGATGATGCCCAGCGGCACAGCTATGAAAAAAGTGGATCAAATCCTGGCGCAGCTTGAGTCACAGATCCAGGGACTTCCTGAAATCGATAGCACCTTCACTCTCGCAGGCGGGCGGGTTTGGGGGCTGGCGACTTTTGAAGTCGCACAGGAAGGAGAGATCGATATTCAGATGGTGCCTCAGTCGAAAAGGAAGATTACCACCCAGGGGTTTATCAACAAGATAACGCCTTTGGTCAGAAAAGTCTCTGTTCCGGGAGGTAAGATGTCCGTACGGCAGAGGCGGGTGGAAGGAATCCGCAAAACGGGAGAACAGGAAGTTGAGATCAAGATCAAAGGTACGGAGATTGTTCCTATCTTTGATTTTGCCAAGGACCTGGCCCGCAAACTGGAGAACACGCCCGGAATCAGAAATGTCAATGTGTCCATGGATATGACCAAGCCGGAATACAGGATACATATCGACCGGGCCCGGGCATCCGCCATGGGGATTCCGGTCGGCGGTATTGCGGAAACCTTGCGCACATTGGTCCACGGCATCGTCGCCACCCAGTACCGGGAGGGACTCGAATACTATGATATCCGGGTTATGGTCCCGGATAGAATGATCCGAAACAAATCCGATCTTGAAGATCTCATTATTGAAAACAACGGGAGCTCCGCCGTTTATCTTAAGGATGTCGCCGAGGTACGCAGGTCCGTGGGACCGGTGGAGATTGTCCGCGAAAATCAGGCCAAGGAAGTGATTGTCCGCATGGACCCTTCCGGAATCAGTGTGGGCGAAGTTGTATCCCGGGTTCAAGCCGAAATAGAAGGATCGGATATTCCGCCGGGTGTGGAATGGGAAATGGGAGGACAAGCGCAGCTTATGCAGGAGAATCGTCAAACCATGGGATTGATCATCCTGTTTGCGGCCCTGTTTGCCTATATAATTCTAGCCGTGCAGTTTGAGTCCTTTTCCCTGCCTTTTCTTATTATGGCGGTCATTCCTTTGGCTTTGACCGGATCGTTTTTATCCCTCTATCTAACCGGGACGCCCATAGGAGTGACTGTTCTCGTAGGACTTGTCATCATGATGGCGGGCATTATCTCTCAAGGTGTGGTGCTGCTGAGCCTGGCGGAAGAATTATTTCACGGCGGTAAAAATCCTCTGGATGCGATCATGACGGCCGCCCCTGTCAGGGTGCGGCCTGTTCTGATGACACAGCTCACCACGGTGATCGGTCTTATTCCCCTGGCTTTGAACTTTGGCGAGGGCGGGGATATGCTGCAGCCCCTGGCGATCGCGGTTATCGGCGGATTGCTGTATTCCCTTTTGCTCACACTCTTTTTCCTCCCCGCGACTTACGTACTCATCCGGCGAAAGTGAAATTAAGAAAGCCCCCCCGCACCCCCTTGTACAAGTAGACCAAATGAGACAATATAAATAAACCCCCATGACCCAACCAAATAAAAAAACCCAAGTCGGCCCCAGCCGAATCCAGGAAAGACTCATCGACATCCGCCTGAAAGCCGCCCCCTTTTTCAAACGCCTCCTGCCCGACTGGGTCTTTGAAATCGTCAAACGCTTCTACAACTGGCTGACCGGCTCCTACGGTGTTGCCATGATCATGGACGCGGACGCCGTGGCTGCCATCCCGGAACCTGACCTCCCCGAAGAATACACCTTCCAGACCTTAAATAACGCCAAGCCGGAAGACTATGTCCTGGTCATGCAGGAATCCCTGGTAAAACAGGCGGCCGACGCCTGGTTTGACACCACCTTCATCCGGGATGAAGAATTCGACCCATCGAATCTGTTTCTCATATACCGCAGC
>CAYRTV010000078.1:0-1554 GCA_964427225.1 uncultured Eubacteriales bacterium | reverse complement strand
AACAACTCCTTTATCACTTTCCTTCCCATAAACTGCAGCGCTTTTCCTCTGTATGAAAAGTCATTAAAAGAGCCGATAATATAAGAATGGGTGCGGGGATGATAAAACATAAAAGCGCCGGTAACACCGACACATCCCCAGGAATAAAATTTGGAGGGCATGATCAAAGGAATGGCTTTCACTTTCCAGCTTTGCCTTTCATTCATTATCCTCCCATGCAAAAAATATGTCAGGTCAACTCCAAAATTCTTTCAGTATTTATGACATGCGCAAAGGCAAAATCAAGGTTTTTAAGGGAACAAAGGTGAAGGTCTTCCGTGGCTGTGGCGGTCGCATCAGAAATAAAGAACACCCGGTAATCACGCATGAATGCATCCCGGGCTGTGGTTTCGCAGCAGCAGTTTGTCATGACACCGGTTATTATAACCTGCTCAATGCCTGCTTCCTTCAGGATGATATCAAGGTCAGTATTATAAAAGGCGCTGTACCTGTTTTTATCAATAATGATGTCCTTTTTACGGGGCGAAACTTCTTTTAAAATCTCCCATTCCGGTGTGCCGTACTGGGCATGGCTGTCCCACCATTCTGCCAGCATGCCGCCGTCAACGGAAATATCCTTGTGCCCATGTCGTGTGTAGATGATTTTCAGATCTTTGTCCTGGCAGCCGTCAATTATTCTCTTGACATTGCTTATAACCGGAGCTGCGATACCCCGAAAAAACTCCTGCATATCAACAACCAGCAGGGCACACTTTTCCGGAATCAGCTGAAATTCCCTGTTCTGAAAAACCGGAGACGGCCCGGGATTTTTATTTTCGTTATTCAATGAAATGTTGTCCTCCTTGTAAAATCAATTTGCCCATCTCAACAAATTCCTATCCTATAGGCAAATTCTTATCAATAATAGCGTTCAGCCAACAAAAAATCTACCAAAAAAGGAGAATCTCATCCCCGAATCGCCCCCATGTCATCCTGAGGCCGCGCCCCCATGTCATTCCCAAAGCGAAGCGACGGGAATCTTAGACGGCCTCGCCAAATGAAGCGGCCCTTAATCTCATTCTCGCGGCACTGGCTCTCATCCTAACCGAATCGCCACCGTCTGTCATCCCCAGGCCGACCCCCCTCATGTCATCCTGAGGCCTGCGCTAGCAGGCCGTGAGGATCTTATACTGCCTCGCCAAATGAAACGCCCCGCCAACTAATCCCCGTCATGAAGAGGAAAAAAATCCAGCGCCCGACAGACCTCATCACCCACAACCCAGGCATCATGTCCCGGCCCG
Organism: uncultured Eubacteriales bacterium; assembly: GCA_964427225.1. GTDB lineage: Bacteria > Acidobacteriota > Aminicenantia > Aminicenantales > Aminicenantaceae > CAYRTV01. The sequence continues at coordinate 274 of CAYRTV010000078.1, read as the reverse complement.
ACTTCAAAAGCATCCCCCGGCCCTGCCTCCTTTTCATTGCCGTCCGCATCCCGGACCATCATGCGGCCGGAAAGAATGTAGCCGATATGATTCGCCGACGGTTTCCCCGTCTGCGGCCCGGCATCCTGGCTCCATTTCCAGCCCGGCTTATACGTCCCCAGGCCTATGGCCGCGGACCGCAGCCTGACCTTAGACCGGGTGCTGCCGTCCAGAAATTCCCTGGCATCGTCAGAATGAACGAGGTTTCCTAAAATGATATTTGATTCAGATTCAT
>CAYRTV010000077.1:0-9352 GCA_964427225.1 uncultured Eubacteriales bacterium | reverse complement strand
CCCCCGGCGGGTTTTTTCCGGGGGCCCGCCCGCCCCCCATGGCTGTTTGGTGGGAAAAAAAGGCGGGGGGGGAAAAAACCCCTTTTATCCCGCCCCTTCCCCCCGCCTCTTGGAATTGACATCGAAGCCGGGAATTCCGAGCCACTCCGCCGGAGAGAATCAGCGAACGGACTTCGATATCTACCAGTGCACGCTCAATGTTATTGAGCAGCGAAGTGACCACCGCCTGCTCGAAGGAAGCCAGGAAATCCCGCAGCTGCGCGTGACCCGCATCCAGCTTATGCTTGCGGATATGGCGCAAGGCCGCAGTCTTGAATCCGCTGAAGCTGTAATCCAGACTGCCGTCCGACATTTTCGGCTGGCTGAACTCAAATCTTTCCGGGTCTCCGTCTTTGGCCAGGCGCTCGATCACCGGGCCGCCTGGATATCCCAGGTCTAAAAACTTGGAAATTTTATCCAGGGCTTCACCGGCAGCATCGTCACGCGTTTTACCTAAAATCCGGTACTGCAGTTTTTTCTCCAAAATCATGAGTGACGTATGACCTCCGGAGACCAGCAGCGCCAAGGCCGGAAAGGGAACCTCCGGCTCTTCCAGAAATACCGAATGAATATGCGCTTCCAGGTGATCAATCGGCAAAAACGGCTTGCTGTGCGCATAGGCCAAGCCTTTGGCAAATGACAACCCTATCAGCAGCGACCCAACCAGCCCCGGGCCCTGGGTGACGGCGAACACATCAATATCCGGCAAGGCCCTGCCGGCCCGGATCAAAGCCTCATTCACAATATAAGTGATGGATATAATGTGTTGGCGGGAAGCAAGCTCCGGTACAATACCGCCGTACGGGGCGTGGATTTCATCCTGGGACAGCACAATATTGCTGAGAATCTTCCCGTCTCCGGTCAAAACCGCCGCCGCGGTTTCGTCACATGATGTCTCAACCCCTAAAATATTCATTTTCCTGAATCATTCATAAAAAAATTGGCGATGCCGTTACTTATTATACCATTATCATCCGCAAAACGCCTTAAAAACGTGAATTGTAAATCGTGAACCGCGGATCGGGAAAATGGTGAATGGACTGAGGATGCGCATGCAATGATTGTATACGCTTACCATGATTTTAAATGAAATAACTTTTCACTTTTTTACTTTTAACTCCATTTCTCTTCACTCTTTACTCTTCAAAAAAAACCATTTATAATATTAAAAAAAAATTTTTATAAAAGAAAAAGGTTTCTCGCTAAAAAAAATGATGCTTTTCCCCGCCGCACCTTTATTAAAAACATCACTGCCGGAGGGGCGGCTTTATCTTTCGCCGGGCCTCTGCGTCTGTTAGGGCAAGAACCCGGCGCATATACAGGTGAAAAAAACGAACTTTTCCATATCGACAATATTCCGGAGCAGCCATTTTGTTCCTCGGAAAATCCCCATTATCACGCAGGAGTGGAATCCCTGTTTCAACTTATGGGATCCAAGGGCTTGAAATTCTACCGCTCTCCCGGTGTATCCCTGCTCAGCGGGCCCGAGGGTTTGATCGAATCCCACGATGCAGTCTTGATCAAAGTCAATGCTCAATGGAAATACCGGGGCGCCACCAACAGCGACCTCATACGGGGACTGATCCAGAGAATTCTGGATCATCCAGACGGATTCAGCGGCGAAGTGGTGATCGTGGAAAACGGCCAGGGCCGGGGGAGTTTAGCCTGCGATAACGTCGGCTTCAAAAACTACCCCGACGCGAAAACCCATGCTAACGCCGTCAATGAAAAACACAGCTTTCTTTTCCTGGTCAACTCCATATTTCAAGATCCCCGGGTATCGGCCTTTCTCCTGGATCCGGTGCGGGAAACCTTTATCAGTGATCACGACCATGTGACAAATGGCTACCGCAGTTTTGACCGGGTCTCCTATCCCTGCTTCACCACCGCCGGGGGTAACCGGGTGGAGCTTAAAGAAGGCGTCTGGACAGGAAACGGATACAGTCAGAACCTCAAATTGATCAATGTGCCTGTCCTCAAACACCATGATCAGGGCGGGTCGGAAATAACCGGAGCCCTCAAGCATTTTTACGGCCTGGTCAGCATGCGCGACGGCCGTGTCCGCTACCGGCATTACCAAGGATTGGGATACACCGCCGGCACCATGACCGCGAAAATCCGAACCCCGGTCCTTAATATTATGGATGCCATTTGGGTGTCACACCGCTCTCTGGCAGGATATCCTGAAGGGACTACTTTCAATACCAATCAAATCACCGCCTCCCAGGACCCCGTGGCCCTGGATTATTGGACGGCGAAATATATCCTCTATCCGATAGACCATAATGAACGCCATCATCCTGAGTACCCCATCATCGACCGCTGGCTGGACGATGCCGAGGCCACCATCAATCAGGCCGGAGGATTATTCTATCCGGAACACGGCATTGCGGTGAAAAATGTAACAAAAAACGAAGCCCGCATACATATTCACCGGGAAAACACCGAATCTTTGACCATCTCCGGGCATATTCTCATGGGAGAAACCAGCGAAACTCAGGGCCTGGCCGCCGCAGTGCTGACCGGGCTGCCGGGACCTCCGGAAACCAGCAGGCAAGGATATTACAGTGCAGATGTTTCCAAGGGATGGAGCGGAACCGTTAAGCCTGAAAAATCCGGTTTTTTGTTCCAACCGCCCAGCAGCACCTACGAAAATCTCCAGTCAGGCCTGTCCGGACAGAATTACACCGCCCTGCGGCACATTTACGCCCCATCGTATTTCATAGGTGAAAAAATCACCAACCGGGGATTATTGATGTACGAAACCTTCCACAAACTGACTTGGAAATCAAATCCCGGTAACAAGCCGGTTGGTATCCGCACTTACCGGATCTACCGCCGAACCGGCGGGATTTGGCAGCTTATGCAGGAAGTCGATGCCGCCGCCCGGGAGTATATAACCAAACCGCAAAACCGGGATATGGCTATGGAATATTCCCTAACAGCGGTCAATGACTACGGCCGGGAGGGCCGGGCCGCGGTCATTACTCTGTAATATACTTTTCAATCCGGGATTTCCAGAGCAGGTAACCAGATCCGGTCAGGTGCAAACCATCATTGGTGTATTCCGGTTTCAGTTTCCCTTTTTCATCACTAAAAAATGAGTAGAGGTCAACAAACACCAATGCATAAGCCTGCGCCATTTTTTTCAAACGGGCATTGACTTTTAAAATATCGTCCGCCTGGGATGTGTGATCCGGAAAATAAGGAAAATCACCGTTGACCGGAAGCAGGCTTTGGAGATAAAGCTCTGTTCTGGGGGAAGCGTTCTTCACTTTCTTCACAATGGTTTGGATATTGTCCGCGATTTCCATGACGGATTTACCGCGGGCCAGGTCATTGATGCCGATCATCAAAAATATCTTGGCCGGATGAGCCCGGGTCACCTCTTCCAGCCGCAGAATCACCCCAGCGGTCACATCCCCGCTGATGCCGCGGTTGATCATCCGGGAATTCCCGAACAGCTCCGCCCAGTGCCCGCCGTCAGTTATGCTGTCGCCTAAAAAAACAATTTCGCGGGGGGAATCCGGCAGCTTCTCGAACAGGCTTTTTTTCTGATGATAATAGAGAGAGAAACCATCATCGGCCGCGCATGCCGGAAAGACAATACCGAACAGCAGAAAGGGCAAGCCGGCCAAAACCGTCCGCAAACGATGATATTTCATAATCCAGCCTCCTTGCGCTGCTGTGCCAGACTCTCCCGGTAAGGCGGCCGCGCGATGCCGAATTCGGTGATAATGCCCGTAATGTATTCAGCCGGAGTAACATCAAAAGCAGGATTCCTGACCGATATGCCCGCCGGAGCAATGGGCTGCCCGCCCGCGGTCAGGACTTCCTGCGGATCTCTTTCCTCAATGGGGATTTCACTGCCGTCAGCTGTATTGAAGTCAATAGTGCTTAAAGGAGCGGCAATATACATAGGCAGACCGTTTTCCCTGGCCAAAACGGAAAGGGAATACGTGCCGATCTTATTGGCAGTATCTCCGTTGGCAGCAATCCGGTCGGCGCCGGTCACAATCACATCACCTTCTCCTTTGTGCATGGGGTCCCCCGCCATACTGTCGGTGATCAGGCACACCGGTATCTTCTCGCGCTTCAGTTCCCAGCAGGTCAGCCGCGCCCCCTGCAGAAAGGGGCGGGTTTCATCCGCATATACTTTGATATTCCCATGGGCCGCTTGCGCGGCCCGGACCACTCCCAACGCCGTGCCGTACCCGGCCGTAGCCAAGGCTCCGGCATTGCAATGAGTCAGAATGGTCTGACCCGGGACTATCACTTCCCGGCCATGTTCGCCGATGCGCCGACAGGTGTCCACCTCTTCCCGGTCGATCTTTTCCGCTTCCTGCAAAAAAACCGTTTCTATTTGCTCCAGGTCATTCTGCTTATGGCCGTTATACAGCTTCCGCATCCGTTCCAGCGCCCAAAATAAATTACGCGCGGTGGGCCGGGTGCACTCCAGCCTCCGGTAGGCTTTATTGAATTCTTCGTCCAAAGAAGACTCGTCTTTGACCTTGTGCATCGCCAGGGCCATCCCATACGCGGCCGCCACTCCGATAGCCGGAGCGCCGCGGATAACCATCGCTTCTATCGCTTCCGCCACCGCCTCATAATCGCGGCAATTGATGTATTCTTCTTCTAACGGAAGACGGCGCTGGTCGATCATAACCACCTGTCCGTCGTTCCATTCGATTGTCGGTTTCATGGATTCACCTCTCAGTCCAGACCGGCGTTTCAGGTCCAGGCCATTTCCATTTCTCTATCCAGCGTTTGTACATGCTCTCAAAACGCTTCCAGGCCCCGGGCTCCATACCCCGCTTTAATTCACGGTAGCAGAAAACGATTTGATTGTCATTATCCCGGAATATTTTCTCACCCGGCAGTCCCAGCTCCCGGGCCATCACCGCCTCTTCCAGGCTGTCCCGGTAGTAACCCAGATGGCTCAGCACCTGGGATTTCACATAATGATAATATCCGCAGGCGAGATCATCTTCGCTTAAGCGCTCAATATCTTTTAACAGCTTTTCCAGATTCCGGCGCTGCTCTTTTTCAGGCATAGTCCGGGCATTCCGCAAGGCATAGTCCGCGTATGCCTGGGCAGCCAGGCGCCTGACTTCATCCACTCGCGAACGTTCCATCAGATAAGCATGGATTTGCGCAGCAGACTGCTGTAAACCCAGATTCCGGAAAGAAGAAGCCACCCCGAATAAAGCCAGTTCCCTGGCCCACTCTTCTCCTTTCGCAAAACCCAGGGCAAATGCCGCTTGAAAACTGGTCTGGGCTTCCATCCACAGCCGGAGTTTCATCTCCGCCATGCCCTTTATCATGTAAGCCTGAGCAGAAGGCCGCGCGTCCGCCTCTCTTCCAGCTGCTTGACGGGCCCGTTTGTATGCAGCCGTTGCATGCTCTGTTTGGTATCGGGCGGAAAAGCGTTCAGCGTCCAGATAAAATGATTTGGCCGTTTTCAAGTGGGAAATGCAGCCGGCTGCCATTATGACAAGCAGGGCAAGGGTAAGCGCCGCAATTCCGCTGTCTATTGAATTATTTATTTTGTATTTCAACATGATTTTCAATGATTTCCACCAGGCTTTTTTGGGCCTCAGTTTCCGAAAATACGGTTAAGCTTAGGGAAGCGGCGTGCTGATATAGGCTCTCCAAGGCCTGCAGCAGAAGGGGCTTTCCTTTTAGAGCTCGGATATCCGCCAAGGCGGACTCCGTTCGGCTCTCGTATACTGACAATATTTCCCGGTAATCTTTTTCTGCCAGCTCTTTGGTGAACAAAGCAATCAGGAAAGGATCTTCCAGCCCGATGAGAGGGTACAGCTTGGTAAAATAGCGTCTCAAAGTACTGAGGTCGCCTGCTTGAAGCTCCGGTTTAAATTCACGCGTCAGGTCCGGGCGGCATAGAAAAAAATCAAGAATAAACTCATCCGGTTTTTCCCTGATCCACTCGGGCGCCGGATGAATCTCCTGCGCGAAAATTTGTTCCCGCCAGTTTTGGGCACGCTGGATTCCCCAGAAAAAAACCGCCGAGATTATGGGCATATACAAATAGGTTTTTTCCGGAATCAAGTCATCCAGCAGTTTAATGACTCGGTTCACTTCCTTTTTTAAATCATCCAATTCAATTTCTTCCTGTTCGTTTAAAAATGGCCCGTAAAAATATACACAATTTGACCAAAAAAATCACATATATTTCACAATAGCGTAACATTTTATTGTATATTCTTTATTATGCTTATTGTCAGGGAGGTGTTATGAAAAAAAACATAGGCATTATCTGCTCCTAGGCCGGTCTGATTCTAATGATTGCGGCTCTATCCTTCAACTACGGATGCGCCAGTTTCTCCGGGCATGAACTTCCGGAAGTCACGCCCTCTCAGTATCCCGAGGTCCAGGCCAAGCCGTCCGTTTATCTGGATGTTATGTTTATCACCGATGTCAACCAGCCGGCGGAAAATATCGAAGGGACCAGTCAGCTTAAAGCTTTGGTCAATCAACTCACCGCCGAATCAGGACTTTTCAGCAAGTCCACTACAGACCAATCCCAAGCCGATGAGATAGATTACCGCATTCAGCTGGATGTGGTCAATTTCGGCAATCAAACTGCGGCCATGCTTGTGCGGCCGGGGAACCGTTTTTTGCCCGGCCGGCTCGCCCCTCAGTCCCAACCAGGCTCAGACTAAAGCCATGACAACAGAACCGCGGAACATTCCCGTAAGCGGGGAAATAAAAATTGAAGTGACAGCTAAGGAGGCCGTTTTACATCTTGACCCGGATAAACAAAGTGCGGAAATCACAACTATATCAGCCGGGACTGTCCTGAAGGGGATAGAAATCGCCGGAAATTGGTTCCGGGTGACACTGCCCCCAGATAAAGACGGGTATGTGGTCGAAGGATACATCCATAAGAGTCAGGTTAAAAAGAAAGACCGGCCGTGATTCCTCAGCGGATGTCCAGCAGAGCTAAAAAGGCTTCCTGGGGTATATCAATCCTGCCTACACGTTTCATGCGTTTTTTCCCGGATTTCTGTTTTTCCAGCAGCTTCCTTTTACGGGTATAGTCACCGCCGTACAGCTTGGCCAGGACATCCTTTCGATAGGCTTTTATGGTTTCCCGGGCAATGACCCGTTTACCCAGGGTTGCCTGCAGGGCAACTTCATACTGCTGCCGTGGAATAAGCTCCTTCATTTTGGCAATCAGCATCCGCCCCATCGGATAAGCTTTCTCCCGGTGGACGATCATGGACAGGGCATCCACCGGCTCCTGATTGACCAGAATATCCAGCCGCACCAGATCCGCTTCCCGGTAACCGGCCAATTCATAATCCATTGAGGCGAATCCGCTGGAAATTGATTTAAGCCGGTTATAAAAATCATAGACCACCTCATTGAGAGGCAAAAGATAGGTGAGGAATATCTTCTGGGAACTGATAAATTCCATTTTCTTCTGTTCTCCCCGGCGGCTTTCCAGCAGTTTAAGCACGCCTCCCAAATATTCCTCCGGGGTCAGAATAAGAGCCTCAATCACCGGTTCTTCAATTATTTCTATTTCATGAGGCTCCGGCAGCTGCGAAGGGGTCTGGACCTGAAACACTTCCCCGTCTTTTCCGGTCACGCGGAAATCTACACTGGGAGCAGTGGTGATCAAATTCAAGTCGAATTCCCGCTCCAGTCTTTCCTGTATGATCTCTCGATGAAGCAAGCCTAAAAAGCCGGCGCGGAATCCCAATCCCAAGGCCGGAGAATTTTCCGGTTCGTAGTAAAAAGAAAAATCATTAAGACGCAGTTTTTCCAGCGCTTTTCTAAGCTCTTCCACATTGCTGTCGCCTGCCGGATACATGCCGCAGAAGACCATCGGTTTGGCCTCTTTGAAACCCGGGAGAGGAGCTGCGGTTTTGCGTTCGGATTCGGTGAATGTGTCTCCGACCCGGGCTTTCCGGATATCCTTGATGCCGGCTATGATATAGCCCACTTCTCCCGCACGCAGAGCCTCCGTCCTGACCATTTTGGGAGTCATATAGCCCACTTCTTCCACCGTATAACACGAGCCATTGGACATCAATTCCAATGGAGTTCCGGTCTTGACTTCACCGTCGTAAACCCGGACCAATACGATTGCACCCCGGTAAACATCGAACCAGGAATCGTACAGCAGTGCCTTCAAAGGAGCCCCCGGCTCCCCTTGCGGCGGGGGGATATCCCTGACCATCCGCTCAAAAACCTCATCTACCCCGGTTCCGTTTTTTGCGCTGGTCAGAATAGCTTCTTCAGGTTTCAAGCCGATAATACTGTCCAGCTGTTCCAACACCATATCGGGAGCCGCTTGGGGCAGATCGATTTTATTCACAACCGGGATCAGAGTAAGATCATGCTGAAATGCCAAATAGGTGTTGGCTATGGTCTGGGCTTCAATCCCCTGGGATGCATCCACCACCAGCAAAGCGCCTTCACACGCGGCCAGGCTTCGCGAGACTTCATAGGAAAAATCCACATGTCCCGGTGTGTCAATCAGATTAAGGATATATTCTTGTCCGTCATTGGCTTTGTAGACTAAGCGGGCGGAATGAGCCTTAATGGTGATGCCCCGTTCCCGTTCCAGGTCCATGGTATCGAGCACCTGCTCTTTCACTTCCCGGGCGGTCAAGGCCCCTGTCCGCTCAAGCATCCGGTCGGCCAGAGTGGACTTGCCGTGGTCAATATGCGCAATGATGGAGAAATTTCGTATATTTTTCATGTTATATTCGGTATATAAGTGAATTATGTAAAATGAAAAACCGTCAAGTCTTCACTATCCGGAAACATATTATACTGGAAACGGTGATTATTCGTCTACTTGTCTAGCGTAGGCGGCACACCCAATAAATCCCGCGCGGTTGCCAAGCCGGGCTTCCCGAATCTTGGTGCATTTAAAAGAATCCGTAAACGCCCGTTTTTCCGCTTCTTCCAGGGTTGGATCGAGCAGAAAATGCCCCGCTTTCATGACACCCCCGCCCAATACGATGGCTTCCGGATTGAGTGTATTGATCAAAATGGATAGGGCGAGACCCAAATACCGGCCGGCTTTTTCAAATGCTTTCACCGCGTCCCTGCCGCCGGCATCGGCCTTTTCAAACACTTCCTGGGAGGTACTGACCCGGGAATCCGGTTTCAGCTCCAGATAATTTCGCACAATCTTGCCTCCCGACACTTCCTGTTCCAGACAGCCCCGGCTACCGCAGCTGCATTTATCACCGTCCGGATTGACAACAATATGGCCCACTTCACCGGCAAAACCGCATTCACCCTGCCAGAGACGGTTATTCAGAATCACTCC
>CAYRTV010000076.1:0-9385 GCA_964427225.1 uncultured Eubacteriales bacterium | reverse complement strand
CAATAACGCGTCAGCCGGACCAGAATGCCGCTTCGCATATTTGTACGAGAGTGACGGGTCAAAAGTGCCTGGTTATGAGAGACAGGCTAAGCAGAAGGGGAGATTGTCGCAGAGGCCGGATTGAGATGACGAAGCCGCGGTAAGTTTGCGTTTCTGCTTCGCAGGCCTCAGGATGATCCGCTCGGGTTAGATGTCGACGCCGAATAATCCCTTCAATGAAAACCCGAAAATAATTGAAAGGGCAAAGAAGGCGATCAGCCAATGAATATTCATGCCGAATAATTTAAGTCCTTGCGCAGGATGGTGGACTTCAATGGAGCGGACCGGTTGATCCTTGGGCAATGGTTTTTCAACCGGATAAAGTAAAGCTTGCAGGAAACCCGGCTCCGGCCGCAGCGGTGATATCCGCATAAAGGCTTTGTCTCCCGCGTATATTTTTTTTGCCAGCCGCTGAGGCCCAACGGTTATTACCGCTTCATGGATTCCGGGTTCGAGAGAGGCGATTCTCCAGTCGATTTCATTTTCTTCGACGATGCGCAGGGCGGGAGTCTGCATTTCCAGCTGAGCGGGGAGCTCTAGCTTGACATCGACTTCCATAGGGTCGTATCCGTCTGAAAGCTTAATTTTGAGAAGGGTGCTCTCTTCTGTCTGCAGAGGGGCATAACCGAACCAGAAGTTAAGCTGAATTAATATCAGTATAACCGGGAGAATCATAACCAGCAAAGGCTTAAGGGAATGACTCATATAACGGAGATTGGCCTTCAGGATATTACCCTGGGCGGAGAGTGAGGTGACGAAGCTGTCTTTGTACAGCCTCATTTCCAAAAGGTGAGCTTTAATCCGGTTTTTTGTGCGGCGAATGCCTTCCTGATTAGAGGTATACTTAAAAATAACCAGCATAAGGATTCCAGTGAGAAGAGATATGATAATCATAGGGATCCAGGCGCCGGTGTTAAGGAAGGGCAGAAACAAAATTTCAAATAGCTGATTGAGTATTGAATTGACTGCTGTCATGGTTTAACCTTCAGGGATGTTTGAACGGTCTATGAAATATAACCTAAACCTTTAAGCTTCTTCTTAACTTCTTCTTCAGAATCGGATTCTTCCAATTGGGACATTTCCTTTTCCAAGCAATGGGTGATAAATTCTTCCGGGGAAGAGTATCCGGAAATCTCTGCGTATTTTTTAACTTTTTCCATCAGGTCTTTGTCAAGCTTGACTTTTGCTTTTGCCATTGTCATCTCCTAAAATACGGGTTTGCCGATCATGTCGGCGGGCGGTTTAATACCGAAAACCTTAAGAATGGTGGGAGTTAAATCATACAAAGCCGGAGCGGATGACAGAAGCTGCTTATTCGTAAGCAGGATTCCCGGGATGACTTGAGGAGCCATGCAATGGTCTCCGCTCCATTTATCCATGTTGTCCTGCAGGATGGCCGGGGAGAGGCGGCCCTGTGGTGATGACCATGATATCCGGTAACCGGAATTGAATCCAAGGATAATATCCGGAGCATCTTGTGTTTCTTTACCGGAATAGAATTGACTTGCGGGGAAGGCTTTCAAAATCACTTTTTCTCCGGTCTTGGGATCGCGGTAATTTTCCAGTTTTTGAGCGATATCCCGGATAAGATTTTCTTTATCGGTCCCCGGAGAGACTATTCCTTCAGCCTCCCGTCCGATTTGATTGATATACAAGCCATTCAGTCCCATAGCATAGGCCTGAGTGCGCATCCAATCCGTATTCATAAAAAGACTATCCTCACCTTGCCGCTTCTCATTGATGAGGGAATGATACCCATGTTCTTTCAGCCAGGTATTAGCGTTGAATTCCCGGCGGAAAGAAGAGAATCCATGATCGGAGAGAACCATGATAACGGTGTCTTTATCTGCTTTTTGCAGTACTTTATCCAAAATACGGTCGGCTTCCCGGTATATGTTAAAAATAGAGTCCTTGAAATATTGAGCCTGCTGAGGATCATAGAGGGGACTTTGCTTATCGAGATGGCGCCAAAACATATGCTGCCTTTGATCCGTGCTGGAGATATAATAAAAAAGCAATCCGGAATCAAGCCGGGATAGTTCATAGTCAAACATAGCAGTGCGTTCCTGGAAAACCATGTCATCCTGTTTGAGAAATTCTTCGTCATCCAGCAATCCGAAAGTAAGAGCGTTGGTATCCGCCGGAAGGCCTTTAGTGAAAAACGGACCGAATTTTTCTGCCAGCTCGCGGGAATAACTGTCAGGGGTGGCAATCGGAAGCGCGGGGTCAGCCGGATCAATGTTCACTGGAGAAACATACAGTTTAAACTCCGGGCGGACTTCTTTTAGGTAAAAATAGCAAATCCCTGATGCACTCTGGGTGGGGATCAGGTTGAATTTCAGTTTTTTCCAGCCGCTCCATTCACCTTGCTTCAGAATGAATTCCTGATCCTGAAAAGCAATCTTGGCCACCGGATTCACGGGATCGATATAAACTTTAAAATCCACTTCCGTTTCCGGACTGTCTTTTTTGAAGGTATTGGGCGGGCCGGGAATTTTTGCCTGCACTTGATGTCCGATAACATAAACTTCGTGAACCCGGGCACCTCCAATGTCTTCATCGATGTCTTTTGGCCGTGTGGTGAAATAATTGCAGATACCGTATGTCCCCAGCATATCCGGAGTTCCCATTCCCGACAGAGTTTTTTGCTCGGTGGGAGAGGGAGGATAATTGGACGGCATTTTGAAAATGGTTGCGGGGATATCGTAGTCCTCCAGAATCTGCCAGAATGCTCGTCCTTTGCGTGCCTGTTTGACTTTGCCCCCTGAAAGGGGAAAGCGATAATCACCCAGCGAGAGGATCTTGGAGGCCTCTGTCGTTTCACTGGTGGAAAATTCCGGAAGGTAGTTATCCGGATTGCGATGCATGAAATCAAATATGCCGTGCCCCCCGGGGTTCATGCCGGTTATAAAGTTCGACCACGCTACCGGACTTTGGGGAGGAAGACTTGTCTGCAGTCTGCTGAAACTTCCGGTTTTGCGCAAAAGGTCGAATGCCGGAAGTTTGCCTTGGTTCATCCACACCTCCAGCAGGTGTGGGTCGACACCGTCAATCCCCAGAATAATCATTTTTTTGGGCGTTGCGGCCTTTCCAAAAACCCTGGTGACCGAACCGGAACCGCCAATCATCAGAGCGGGTCCGGCGGCCAGTCCCATTTTTAAAAACTCACGCCGATTTATTCTTGCCATAATATTATCCTCTTAATCAACGCACCATTGTAGCACGGCGGGCGTATATTTTGTAGACCGCAGCGTTAACTCTATTTTTTTGTTTGACCCTTAGGTTTTTCCATTTTCAGGGACAGCTGGAAACTGTTTCGGTTGATCATGGATTCTCCATCCATATGCCCGGGAACGGGAACACCGAAAATATTAAGGACGGTTGGAGCGATATCAGTAATGCTGACGTCTTTGCGGTTGATTTGATAGTTACAGAAAAGAATCCCCGGAACCAATTCCGGATCAATACAGTGGTCACCGCTCCAGGCTTTAATATTATCTTCAAATAATTCAGAATGAACTTTTCCAGTGACTGAGTCCCAGGAAACCCGGTAGCCTTCGCTGTAACCCATAATGATGTCCGGGCAATTGCCTAAATACGGACCGCCCGGAATATTATCTTTGATATAGATCTTATTGACAGGTTTGGTTTGAGTCTGTTCATCCACAAGGGCTTCGAGCTTGTCCTTTAATTCCGATTTCAGCCGGAGGGTCTCCTCTCCAGGCTCCACAATTCCTTGGGTTTCCCGTCCTTTTTGATTGATATACAAACCGCCCAGGCCTAGGCCATAGGCTTTTGTCCGGGACCAGTCGACGTCCTTAAACCATTCTCCGCTGGATTCTTTGCCGTCTTTTAAATGCAGGTATCCGTTTCGGTACAGCCAGGAGTTGAGATGCATACCGCGGCGAAAGGATTTAAATCCGTGATCGGACATGATGATCAAAGCGCTTCCGGGAGAAAGCCGGTCCATGATTCGGCCGACCATTTTATCCATATTGATATACAGATCTTCAATCACCCGGTCGCTTTTTTTCCGGACGCCGTGTTTGAGAGCCGGGTGATTTTTATCTAAATAGCGGAAAAACATATGCTGCAGGCTGTCAGTCACCTGAAACCAGCAGGCGACCACGCCTTTGCGGTTCTTTTTCATAGCATTAGTCAGCATTTTTTCCGTTTCGCGGTTGGTTTCATATGCCAATCGGATAAAAGTGTCTTCATCCAAAATGCCTTCATTTAACGCCCAGGTATCATCGGCCTCTCCCAGGGTTGTATACGGCCCGAATAATTTGGCGAGATATACGGAGAAGATAAAGGGATGGGATACGGGCAGCGCCGGTTTTTCCGGGTCAATATTAAGAGGGGTGCAGTACATTTTGAATTGGGGGGACATTTCTGAAATATAAAAACGGCAAATCGAACGGATTTTCATTCCCAGCCCCGGTCGGAAGGTCAATTTGATCCATCCTGAAAATGCATTTTCTTTGAGAGTAATGGTTTGTCCGGATATGTCCATCACCGCTTCTTTTTTTTCAGGATCAATCTGAATGCAAAGGGGAAGCTTTAATTCTTCTCCGCCTTCGACCAGTGAATTGACAGGACCGGAAATAGTGGTCTCCACCCGGTTGTTTTCAACTTTGACCGGAATACTGACTCCACCTTCCTCAATATCCTTATCTTCGGAAGTGTAAAAGGTAAATGTACCCTGGCTGCCCTTAAGATCAGGAGCGCACATTCCGGAAAGACAATGTCCATTGAATTTTTCCGGCGGAAAAGTAATGGGAATACGCAGGATGGTACTGAAAATGCCTTCATCTCCCAAAATTTTCCAAAAGGGAATGCTTTTGCGAAGACCTTGAATGACCGGTTTTGAGAGTGGGATCTTATATTTACCCAGCTTCAGGAATCGTTTGGGCTCTCCTATTCGGGCGGAAGAGAGATCAGGCAGATACGTTTTCGGATCCCGGCTTAAAAAATCAAAAATATTATGTTTGGCCGGATGGCATCCGGTCATAAACGAAGACCAGGCGACCGGAGAGATAGCGGGAGTGGTGGTTTTCAGGCGGGTATACGTGCCTTCGTTTTTAAGGCGGGCTAGATTCGGGAGCTTTCCCTGCTGCATGAATTTTTCCGTTAAAGTCGGTTCCAATCCATCCAGGCCGACAATGACCAGCTTTTCAGCCAAACTGTTTTTATAGGATTTTTGCCCGCGGATTAGACGGTACAAAAATCGGAACGGCCAGGAAAGGAGAGAAAAGACAGCCAGGAAAAAAGTTAAAAACAAGACCAGGAAAGAGGAAAGGAAAGCAAAGCCCGCCCCGGGTCCGACATAGGCCTGAAGAGGAATACCTCCAAGCAAAAGGAAGAGAATAAAAAACATCCAGTTTCTTTGTGTTCTATTCATGGCTCACTCGAAATGGCGAAGAATAATTTTGGATAAATCCGATATCCGGAGGTCGTCCGGGCATACTTTGCGGCTCCAGAAAAAAGCATTATCCCAGGTATGCATCCCTTGCAGATTGGACCGGTCAAAGACATTTTTCTTTTTTACCGATCCTTTCATGTCAAAACCGGGGTGGGACACCACGATCAAATCCGGAGCCCGGTTAACTTGCGGTCCGTTATAGATTTCAGCGGTATCAAAAACAGAGTTCACTACGGGGCGTCCCTGCCACTGCAGCGAACGAAGCTTATCACTTAATTCCTGCTTCAAACCCGGTACTGCGGAGGAGTTGACACTACCGCGGGGAAAGCGGCTGCTGGTGTGGATATAAATCCGGTTGGGATCCATGGCAAAAGCCCGGCTGTCATCCGTGACGTCATTCCAATCCTTCGGGTTGTCAGATTGAAAATTTAAATAGCCATGCTCCTGCAGCCATGCATTCAGGTAAACTTCTTGTTCGATTCCGGTAAAACCATGATCGGAAAGAAGAAACAATCCTTCCAGAGCGGGGTCAATTTTTCGAAAGGCTTGGACGATTTTTTCCACTAGCGCATCTACTTTCCGGTAGTAATCAAGAAATTTTTGATGGTCCGGATGCTGCTCATCCTCATAAGCATCCCACAAAAAATGCTGCAGCCGGTCGGTTCCGGTTATCACAAATTCGAAATAATCCCACTCTTCTTTCCAGAAAGACTGGAACGCCTTTTCCCGCCCTTCCAGTGTCCGTTCAAGATCTTTCCACATAAAAGCATGATCTTCCCGTGACCGGAAGGTGTCAATGTCAATCCGGTAATTCATATCATCCAGCCGCTGCTTTACAGCAGGAGGGTAGACTGCTTTGGAAAGCTCAATAGCGACAAAGCCGGATATCATTATGCCGTTGATTTTTTTGGCCGGATAAGTTGAAGGCTGGTTGATAATGATGCAGTTTTTTTTGCGTGAACCCAGCGTACTCCAGAACGTCGGAGCCTGCACATCATAGAAGTTTGGAAACCTTAAATCATATGAATTATTTTTAAAATCGGTAAAACCGAAAATTCCATGATTGCCGGAATCTTGTCCTGTCATGAAATCCGTCCAACTGACGGATGAAATTTCCGGGAGACTGGCTTTCATGGAGTGAAGATGTCCGGAATCAATTAATTCTTTAAACGCGGGCATAATGCCTTTTTGTGCCAAATCGGTCAGTAAAGTAAACGGGACTCCGTCCAAACCAATCACACAAGCGCGCTTTTTCTTTTTTTTCTTGAATAACCATGCCATTTAAATTTCGCCTTTATCGCTCTTAATCGGGATCAAGTATACATATGCACACCGGGAAGTACCTTGAAAGCAACGATGGTTTTTTTACCCGTATTAGAATAAATTATTATAGTGGTTTAATCTAATATGTCAAATGCCGTGAACGATAGAAGAGAGAGGCTAAATAGGCAAGTCATTCAGCTGCTGCGACAAAATAATCGGCAACTCTCAACCCATATCTTTCGGGAGAAAGAGATTTGATAATAAAACGGACCGGACGGTTAGCGGCCGGATTGATTTCAGTTAAGTCCACCAACTCTCCGTCAACTTTATTGCCGGTGGAATCGGCAATGATTTTAACTTTGGGCTGCAGACGAGCGGCAGGCTCCGGATTGGTCTCGAAAACAATTCCAATTTCTCCGGAATTCAGCAGAACAAAGGAACCGACCGGATAAATTCCGATCATGTTGATGAATACTTTCAATATCAGAGGATCGAAATCAGAGCCTGACCGCTCGAGCATGAAATTCAGGGCTTCGTCCCGTGTAAAGTCCCGTTCGCGATAGGGACGGGGCGTGGTGATGGCGTCGAATACATCAACAATTTTGACGATTTTGCTGTAAAGATTGATCGATTTCTTTTTGGTATAGGCGGGATAACCATGGTCATCTTCACCATGGTGATGTTCCATGGCCACATTCAAGGCTTTGACCGGAAGATAGCTGGATTGCCGGATTTTTATGAGCTTCATGGCTCCATAAAAGGTATGCTTTTCTATTTCTTTTCTTTCCTCCGGAGCGAGTTTTCCGGGTTTAAGCAGGATCTGTTTGGGAATATCCAATTTTCCAAAATCATGGAAAAAAGCGGCTAGTCCCAGATCAACCAGTTCATTCCGGTCCAGTCCCAGTTTTTTCCCGAGGGAAATGGATATAATACACACATTCACTGAATGATTCAGGGTATACTCATCAAAATTTTTAATATTGGTCAGTCCGTAGAGAAAAGATTCGTTTTCGGCCAGGTGATTGAATATGGACTGCATTAACCTCTTTGTCGTGTAAAGGGATGCCCTGCTCGACAATGATTGCTGTTCCTCAAAATA
Source organism: uncultured Eubacteriales bacterium (assembly GCA_964427225.1). Taxonomy (GTDB): domain Bacteria; phylum Acidobacteriota; class Aminicenantia; order Aminicenantales; family Aminicenantaceae; genus CAYRTV01. Next base: position 1,562 of record CAYRTV010000076.1, on the reverse strand, counting down.
TTCTTTCAGGTGAATCAAACTAAGAAAAAAAATTCGCTTGGTATCCCGGTTTTTATTTTCCGATTTTTGAAAGGAAGGTATTTTTTTAATGGAGATATTTCGAATTCTTTTTTCCCGCAGCAAGCGGAGTAGTTCTTTATGGGGATCTTCTTCAGCGGGTTTTTGGGTCAGGATATGAATGAAAGCATCCAGTTCGCCGGCTGTTATTCCGGGCAGGAAAGACAATTCCCCGATATCCTTTTTTTCAAATTCCTCTTCAATAAACTGCTGGAGATAATAATTCGCAAATCCAAATTTAATTTTGACATCATTAAAGTGAACACCATTCTGGCGGAGGGTTAAGGTTGCTTTATCATATGCTTCGAGGAATTTGCTTATGATATGATGAAGGAGATCAATTTGCCGTTGATAGATTAAATTATTGGAATCGTATATTTTGGAAGTGCGATAAGCACGATTGAACCGGTTGATCAAATTAATGGCGGCCCGGGTGGTTTCCGTGTTTTGTTCCGTCTTTCCGTTACTGATCATTAATATGGTCCAGTTGTTTTAATGCTTTTCGGCAGGCTGTTTGGATTTTTTTATGCCCTTTTCGGCTGTGTTCCTCTAAAACAGGAAGCAGCGCTTTGGATCCGGTTTGAGATATGGCGGAAATACAGGCCAGGCCGGTTTCAATTTTGGCCGGGGATGACAGCCGTCCCGCTTGGGCCAGTAAATCCCGGATGTATTGCACGGCATTCGGGTGAGCAGAGCGAACCAGGCAAAGGCAGAAATGAAATTTTTCTTTAGAACTCCTTTTATGGAATTGTTTATCACGCAGGATATCCAGAACGGCTTTAGGCAGGGGTTGTCCGGCGGGACAGGTGAGATTATCCAGGGCCAAACAGCGGATTTCCTCCCTTTCATCGGATAAAAAAGCTGATAATATCGTTGCGGCCGTGGGAGTTGTGAATTGTCCCAAAGCCCGGATCACGGACTCCCGAATGAATGGGTCTTGAAAGCGAACAAATTGAGCGAGATAGTTTACCGCTTTTTTATCCCGGGAAGAACTCAAGGTCTCAATGATAAGATGGGTCAAATTGGATTTTTCCTGCGAGGCGATTTTGACAAGTTCATCAGGAAAATCAGAGCCCATCTGCTTGAGAAGTTCGGCTGCGCGGTTTTTAATCCCCGCCACGGGGTGCATCTGATAAATGTAGGCCAAATGCGGAATCGCCGGTGCGCCGGCCAGCTGCAGATAATTGAGAAAGTCGTCATAATCCTGGATTTGATCTTTATCAATCAATGTCTTCCCATCCGCAAAGGAGACGGCAATCCGGGATTGTGTGAAAATCCGGTCAATGAGCTCTATTCTGGGATTATCGGGATTAAGCGAGGCGCGAAATTCATGGATTTCCTCCAAACAACTCAATGCCGGACCAAAGTTCCCTGCATTTTTATGCTTGTTTAGATAAGACAGCATAGATTCCAGCGAGAAAGCTAACTTGTCCGGATCTTTTTCAAGATAAAGCATCTCCACCAATAAAGCGAAAAAATCCTGCTCTTCAGAACTGCGTCTCTCT
>CAYRTV010000075.1:0-9395 GCA_964427225.1 uncultured Eubacteriales bacterium | reverse complement strand
AACTTTCCGGTCCAGCTTTCTAACCCGGAAGGCTTTTCCGAATACCTGATGCAGCTTTCCTTTTTCAATTTGAGCTCTCCCTTCTGGGATAATTACTTTGAAAATATCATGCTGGTCAATACTGAAATGGTGTACGAGACAGCTGAATCCATTCTGGCAAATCCCCCGATCGTAAGTATTGCGGGCGATTTAGACGATCTGATCGAGTCAATGAAGAAATTTGGAGAAATCGAGGTCTATAACGCTTCCGGAAAACTGAAGTACCGGTTGACCAATCGATGAAACCTATATCAAAAATTCCTATTATTGAATGTGTTCCCAATTTCAGTGAGGGCCGGGACCCGGATAAAATTCAAGCTATTGCCGAATCGATTAGTCATATTTCAGGTGTCAAGGTTTTAGATCTTTTTGCGGGGGAATCAACCAACCGGACAGTGATCACTTTCTGCGGACCTCCGCAGCCGGTCCTGGATGCCGCTTTAGCTGCTATGAGACAGGCAGCCCAAGTCATAGATATGCGCTGTCATACCGGAACTCATATCCGGATTGGAAGCACCGATGTCTGCCCTCTGGTTCCTTTAAATCAAATCAGCCGGGCTGAATGTATTGACTTATCTCACCGCTTAGCACAAAAAACGGCGGCTTCTCTTGACATTCCGGTTTATCTGTATGCATATTCGGCGACTCGTCCCAGCCGGCGGAACCTCGCACAAATTCGTGCCGGTCAATATGAAAAATTGGAGAACAAACTGAAAAATGAGAAATGGAAGCCTGATTATGGAGAGGCCCGTTTCAATCCGGCTTGCGGGGCATCAGTTATCGGGGTCAGAGATATTCTTATTGCATATAATATCAATCTTAACACCAAAGATGAAGATGAAGCGCATAAAATCGCCTGCCGGCTGCGGGAAAGCGGACAAAAACCGTCAAATGAATCCAAACGCATCCCCGGTCTATTTAAAGGCGTTTTGGCAATGGGATGGTATGTCCCGGAATATCGAAAATCTCAAATTTCCATGAATGTTTTAAATTACCGTCGAACCCCTTTGCATCAAATCTATGAAACCGCTCGCAAAGAAGCTTCAAAAGCGGGTTTGAAAGTGACCGGATCTGAAATTATAGGACTGGTTCCTGAAAAAGCGCTGCTTGATGCCGGCCTTTACTATATGAAACAAAGCGGAAAAAGAAAATCCTATCTCAAGCCGGATATTATTCAAGCTGCTGCAGCAGGGCTGGGACTCTCTGAAATACATCCTTTTCATCCTGAAACCAGAATATTGGATTATCATTTCCCCATGCAGCTGGATCAACTCCGCCAGGAATATATTTGAAGAAAAGGTTTTGCTTTTTCTTATGCCTCCGTTAAGTTAAAATAAATGGATGCTGGAGATTTTGAGCTATGGATTCATCCAAAGGGCCTTTTTGGCCGGCATCTTCATAGCTGTTTCCTGCGCTCTATTGGGTGTTTTTCTTATCCTCCGCCGCGATGCCATGATCGGGCACGGGCTTTCGCATGTCATTTTCGCCGGAGTGGCACTGGGGCTCTTGCTGGAAATTATGCCCCTCCTCTCTGCTATGGCAGTCGGTGTTCTCACTGCTCTCATTATTCTGAAATTGAAACAAACCGCCGGTTTGTACGGAGACACGGCCATTGCTATTTTCAGCAGTACCGGTTTTGCCCTGGGGATTCTTTTAGCCACGCTGTCCCAACAATTTAATGTAGATTTATTCTCCTATCTATTTGGCGAAGTTTTGGCCATTGGCAATTCGGAAGTATGGATCTCATTGGGCTTGACCTTAATTGTGATTGGATATCTCTTGTTCAATTATCCCCGGCTGATGTACATAACTTTTGATCCGGAATCCGCCAAAGCCGCGGGAATCAAAGTGGATCGTCTTGAAATGATGCTGACAATAATGACAGCCGTTACGGTTGTCTTGGGTATTAAAATCGTAGGAATTTTACTCATCTCGGCTTTGCTGGTAATTCCGGCCGCAGGCGGCCTGCAGCTTGTCTCTCACTTTAAAGGCGCTCTGACGGCTGCCGCAATTATTGGATTTATTTCGATGGTATCCGGCTTAACTGTGTCGATACTGCTGGACTGGCCTTCCTCGGGAACAATAGTTCTATTTGCCTTTCTGATTTTCCTGGTTCTGTTCATCATTCGAAATTTTAGACAGGGTGGTTTCAAATACGGATAAAGCCTTTTCTTCATAAAGGCAAAAGATAACCTTTTTGAGAAATGCATGTTTCCGCATAAAGTCCATAGTTGACTTCAGCATGATTTCACTGCAGCGTTTAATCGGGAAACGAAAAATACCGGTGCTTATGGCCGGAAACACTATGCTTTTCAGTTGCTTTTTTTCCGCTAATTCCAGACTGTTAACGGTTGCCTGTTTGAGTTTAACATCCTCATCGCCTTCACCATAAACAGGCCCGGCGGCATGGATAACATAATCCGCCTTCAGATTTCCGCCGTTAGTTATGACAGCTTCCCCGACTTCTACAGGGCCGATAGAGTTACATTCTTCCTGAATGGACGGGCCCCCATACTGCCGGATAGCGCCGGCTACCCCTCCGCCCAAGACCAGCGATTTATTAGCTGCATTGACAACGGCGTCAGCCTCGACTAAAGCAATATTACCAGTTATCAGCTCAATTTTTTTATCTTCTATACTCCGCTCTTTCATCAGAATCTCCAAACATAATGGCTAACCCCCGTCATAGACGGCGACAAATAATTTAATTTATTATATCAAATTACCAAAGAGTTATCACGTGATCGGCATATCATTGAAGCATCAGTGTTCATGTGAGATGACATGGTGGCCCGCAGCCAGCTTTTTTCGGAATTCCTCAGAACGGCAGAAACCCTCATGGGTCCCATGATAGACTAATCTCTTGTTGAGACACGCCACCTGCTCAACATGCTTGTTCACCATTCCGGTTTCATGGGTGATCAAAACGATAGTCATATTGCCGCTGCTGTTAAGATCATTCAGCATATCGTAAAATCTTTCTTGAGTTTCAATATCCACGCCTGTTGTCGGTTCATCCAAAAAAAGAATCCGGGGCTGATTAACAATAGCACGGGCAATAAAAACTCTTTGCTGCTGCCCGCCGGACAGTTTTCCAATTTGGGCATTCCCGTGCGGTTTCATTTTAACCCGTTCCAGGGCTTTTTGGATCAGTTGGTCCTCTTCCGGACGACGCCCCAGATATCCGGCTTTTCTGGCAGCCAAACATCCCATCGAGACGACTTCTCTCACCGAAACGGGAAAAAAAGGATCAAAATGCGTCACTTTCTGAGGAACATATCCGATTTTCCAATGTTCAACAAACCGGCGGCTCGGTTTACCCAACAGCAAGACCCGGCCTTTATCAGGTTTTATCAATCCTAAAATAATTTTAATTAAGGTGGTTTTTCCTGATCCATTCGGGCCCAAAACCGCCAGAAAGTCACCATGATAAATGGAAAAAGTAACATCTTCCAAAACCTGATTTTGAGCATAGCGAAAAGAAACATTCTCCACGGATACAAGACTTTTTCTAGCGTCCGCAGCCGAGCCCATTTTTCAAATTCTCCAAATTTTTTTCCATAATATCAATAAACGTCACTCCGGTCTTCCTTTCTTGCCGGCTCAAATTAGCTCCCGGGTTCAGCGTATATATTTCCGCCCCGATCTCCTCTGCCAGCATCTCCGCCGTGTCGTCATTGTTGTAGGCTTCGATGAAAATTGAACGGATATCCATTTTTTCCGCTTTTTTTAATAAATCGACCAGATGACCGGGTGTCGGTTTTTCATCCGGGCTTAAACCGTATAGAGACAGCTGCTCTAGATCATAACGCCGGGCAAGATATCCAAACGCCGAGTGACCGCTTAAAAGCAGCAAACGGGTTTGGCATTCCTCTAGTTCTTCCCTGAATTTTTTGTCCAATCGCTGTAATTTCCGCTTATATTTTTTTCCATTTGCTTCAAATTCTCCGGCATGCTCAGGGTCGAGCCGGGATAATTCAGCGACTATACGGTCTACAATATTCTGATCTATCGAAAAATCGAGCCAAATATGCGGGTCAATGCCGGCGGCATGGGAGGTATGTTTATCGGAATGATTATGGCCGTGAATCAGGTCAATACCGCGGCTGGCTTCAAGTATGTCCCATTGATTACGGCCGGCAATCCGCAGAAATCTTTCCGCCCAGGGTTCTAATTCAGCCCCAATGTATACGAACATATCCGCATTAGCTGTTTTCATCACATCACTCGGCCGGGGCTGCCAGGAATGGATTTCCGCACCGGGCGGGATCAATAAATGAGCTTCAACCCATTCTCCCCCTGCGGCCTGAACGAATTCCAATAAAGGGAATACTGTGACTATCACCCTCACCGGAGTCCGGGCTTCACTTTTAACGGTATTCAGCAAACATAAAAGCACAGCTGCTATGGTGAGGGCTGATCTTAAATGATTTTTCACAATGAGAGAATTTTAATGAATAAAACCCTTAAAGTCCAGAACACAATTTCTGCTTGCGTCCCTTATATTTTTATGTCATTATTTTATTTTATCCAATCATTTGGGAGGACACACATGACTGCACATTTATCCAAACTAAAACCGGCTCCGCTCTGGACATATTTTCAGGAATTTCTTAAAATCCCGCATTGTTCCGGCAATGAAAAGGCTTTGGGAGACTACATTATTTCCGTAGCCGAAGACCTAGGCTTGGATTGGAAGAGGGACGATACCGGGAATGTTGTCGTCTATAAAGATGCTTCGCCCGGAAATGAGAATGCCCCGGGTGTCATTTTACAGGGCCATTTAGATATGGTTTGCGAAAAAAATTCGGATGTTGACCATGATTTTTCCAACGATCCGATTCAGGCTGAAATCGATGGTGAATGGGTGACGGCCAAAGGCACCACTTTAGGCGCGGACAACGGCATTGGAGGCTGTGCTGCTTTGGCTGTGATGGCCGCAGAGGACCTGACTCATCCTCCTTTAGAATTTTTATTTACTGTTGAAGAAGAAACAGGACTTACGGGAGCTTCCCAGCTGCCGAAGGATCTTTTGTCCGGAAAGAAACTTTTGAACCTGGACAGTGAGGATTTGGGTGAATTCACCATTGGATGCGCCGGAGGCGCGGATACCCAGATGCGGCTCCCATTGGAAAGAAAATCAGGCGGCAATGGACAGGTTTACCGTTTAAAGCTCGCCGGATTTAAAGGCGGACATTCCGGAATCGATATCAATGAGGGCCGCGGAAACGCAATCAAGCTGCTGGCACGGCTTTTATGGAAAGCATCCCGGAAGATTTCATTTCAGCTTGTTAACATCGAGGGCGGCAACCTGCGGAATGCCATACCGCGTGAAGCTTGGGCTGACCTGGCATGCGAACCCGGAAAAGAGAGCGATTTGAAACAGATTTTTCAAGATGAATTTGAAGCGGTCAAGCAAGAATTCCGCGCTCAGGAACCCGACGCCAGGCACGAATTCACAAAAACAGAGGCCGCGAGTAAACCGCCATTCACCCAGGATTTAACGGGGAAGGTGATCTCTCTGCTCCTAGCTATGCCCCATGGCGTTATGAGCATGCACCCTGAAATTGAAGGACTGGTGCAAACCTCCACAAATCTGGCTGTCATCCATACCAAAGAAGACAGCGTTCAGGTAGTCTGCAGCACCAGGAGTTCTATGGCATCATCCCTGGAAGAAACCCGCGACGTTCTTCATGCATTATCCGGATTGGTCAATGCTGAAATGATCCGCGAAGACGGTTATCCGGGCTGGACTCCCAATCTTGACTCCGAATTACTAAAGAACACCAAGCAGGTTCACCAGCAAGTTTTTAACGAAGAACCTGAGATAGCGGCGATTCACGCCGGTCTGGAATGCGGCATCATCGGAGAAAAATATCCGGGAATGGATATGATCTCTTTCGGCCCGACCATTAAAAACCCTCACTCTCCGGATGAAAAAGTCCATATTGAATCAGTTGAAAAATTCTGGGATTTTTTAACAACTCTTCTGAAAGAACTAACTTGATTTTTTAGGCTTTTTTGGGTCCTGTCTGCATAACGGAAACCGCCAGGCTTTTATAGCGGTCCGATGATTTGACTTTTCCCTCAATGGACGTTTCGTATTCCTCCGGACCGGCTGAATCACCAAACAGAGATTGCTCGAATTTCATGGTATCAATCTCACGGAATTTCATAAAATTATTATATGTTAATATATTGAGGCGGTTGAGATGCCGGAGCATCATATCCGTATTGACGCCAAAGTATCTTTTCAGGAAAATAATTTGCACATACTTTAATTCCCGTCCCAGCTGGTCCTTTTGAATCAAAGAGCGGATTTTTTGTTCCGGGATAAGAAAATGAGCCGCAAACAAACATGCGGATTGTTCTTTTTGCGGATAAAGAGATAGATATTCATCCACAAAGATATCCGGATTGTCGATGACCGGACCGTCATAACGGTCTTTAAGGTAATGGGCGTATAAATGCGCGGCTGCAGTGACCTGGAGGCCTAATTTTTGGTTGGCGTTGATCATGGCGAAAGAGGTGTTTTTTGATGCAATGTGGATGAATAATCCGGCGATCTTGACTGCGGGGTCAACTGCCTGGCGAAAAATGCGCAGCCCGTTTATTTCAATCAAAGTAAAAATATCTCGAATCGGTTCTTCGCCCAGTCCCAGCCGGCGCCGTTCATCCAAGGCCAATTCTTTGGGTGACTTAGGCTGATACAGAGGAGCGGGTTCTAAGCGTCTTCCGCTCAAATCCTCCACTTTAAGATAGTCTTCACAGCCTTTTTTAAAAATACGGATCTCTTTTTGGAATATTTTATTTTTAGGCTGCTCCGCTTCCAGGAGGGAGAAAGCATCCTTTTCCTCATCCAAAAAAAAAGAGGTGTCAACGTTAAAATACTCAGATAGCTTAATCAGAGATTCGAGGCTGGGGGAACGCGTGCCGCGCTCGATAGAAGAGATGAATTCAGGTGACAATTCCACTTTCCGGGCTAATTCATCCTGGGTTAGAAAGCGCTCTTCCCGCAGATGTCTCAGCCTCAAACCCACATCCCTCATATTAATCCTCATTTCTATATATCCCTGAAACCACCGGATGTCAAGGGCTATTATTTTGTCCGGGGATATTAAAAGCATTTGATTTCTTTTGAGATTTATTCATAATAATTGTGGGGAAAAAAAACATGAATGACACCGCCATCAATATCAATTATGAATTCATTAAAAACGTTTTTAATCAACTTCAGGACCCCATTGCCGTGTTAGATAAAAAGTGCAGGGTCCATTTCTGGAACCGGGCTATGGAGAAACTAACCGGACATTCCTCCCAGTCGAGAGACGGTTCACCCTGTCCCGGCAATATTCTTTTACAGGGCGAAACCGGCGGTTTGATACCATGTGGGGGTGACTGTCCGGTGAAGAAATCATTGTCTGACCAAAACGTTCGTGATTTAAACGCATATTTGAAACATAAGGACGGTTATCCGCTTCCGGTAAGAATGCAGGTTTTTCCCTTTCCCGCCGACAAAGACGGAGCTCCAGGAGCTCTGATTGCCTGGCACGAAACATCCCCGAGAGTGATCATGCCGCATAAAGCTTCTGATTTGATGAGAATGGATTTGCTGGACCCTCTGACTCAGTTGGGTAATCGTCATTATTTGGAAATGCATCTGATCTCCCGGTTGGATGAAATGAAAAAATACGGTCTTTCGCTTGGAGTTTTGCTCTTTGCCACAGATGATTTAACCACCATGATAGAAGCATACGGCTCGGAAACCGGGAAAAAAATCAAAAGAGTCATAAGCCTGACTTTAATCCGGAATGTCCGGTTTTTTGAAGTGACAGGCCGGTGGGATGAAGATAAATTCTTAATGGTTCTGCTTAATGTGGATTTCAATACGCTCGAGCTAATCGCCAATAAAATGCGGCTGCTGGTTGAACAAGCGTCAATTATGATCCAAAATAGATACATTCACACATCGGTTTCCATCGGCGGCACCTTAGCCCGACCTTCCGATACGTTGGATTCTTTGGTTAAACGGGTGGAAACCAACCTGGCCTTAAGCCAGTCAAAAGGCAAGAATCATATCACTCTTCGATTAGAATCCTAAGGTCTTACGGACCATTAGGTTATCCCGCTCAGCATGCAGATGCGGCTGGACTTTGGCTTGGAAAAAATGAATAATTGTTCTTAAAGATTCACCTGATTCAGATACAGCCATATGAAGGAGACAAAATGAAAAAATATTTCATCAGCTTGCTCATGACTGTTTTTTGCCTGCTGATTTTTTCATCCTGCGGACAAAAAGACAAATCCGTAGCGGAAACCTACTCCGGCCCCAAGACCGGCGACTTGGAAATTTCGTTTGTCTCTCCTAAAGGGATAACCGATGACCCGAACGAATCCGACTCACTGGTGATTATGTTTAGTCATCCCATGATTCCTTTAGCGGCCCTTGATGACCAAAGAAAGCCGAATTTCGTCCGGTTCTCCCCCCGAATCAAAGGTGATTTTCATTGGATGAATCCAAAAACCCTTACTTTTATACCCAAAGAACGTCTTCCTCACGCAACGGAATTTCAAGTCACTGTCAGCGAAGGAGCCCAATCCTTCCAAGGGCACTTTCTAGCCGAAGAATATTCATGGAGTTTCCATACCGTAACCCCCGAATTAACTCAGCATACTCCTGCGGATGATCAAAAATGGATTGATCTGGATACTGAATTATGGCTTTTTTTTAACATCCCCATATCACTGAACCAGGCAAAATCTTTTATTTCTTTATTCCCATCCGGCTCCGGGAAATCGGATTCCCCGCTTTCATACTCCTTGGACCACCCGTCTTCGAATCAATTGGAGGAACAAAATCTTCCTTATGAACCAAAACAGGTCCTGGTCATGACGCCGGAAAAACTGTCACTGGATAAAACCTATTCCGTTGACATTCGATCCGGCTTGCCTGCAGAAGAAGGCCATCTCGGTATGCGGCAGTCTAAACGTTTTTCATTTTCCACCTACGGAGCCTTTCAATTTAAAGAACTTATCAGTGGACATCCGCATAATCCGAACGAAAGTATCCGGCTTCGTTTTACCAACCCGGTTTCATACAGCAGACTAATTCAACATTTAAGTATATCTCCTGAGGTTGAAATTCCCGATTATTATCTAAACTGGGAACAATCTGAGCCTATCCTCTACCTGTCACTGAATTTAGAACCGGAAACAGAATATAACGTTGCCCTTGCGCCCGAGCTTGAAGATAGGTTCGGAAACCGGCTCGAAGAAAGAGTCACACGTAAATTCAAAACAGCATCCTACCCTCCTTCTTTGGAAATCAGCACTGGCAACGGATTACTGGAGGCCTA
>CAYRTV010000074.1:0-9438 GCA_964427225.1 uncultured Eubacteriales bacterium | reverse complement strand
GCATAACCGCATTCTCCCTGCCAGAGACGGTTCTTCAGAATCCCTCCGCCGCCGGGGACGGTCCCGATAGTAAGCAGCACCATGCTTTCGCAATCTTCGCCCCCCCCGGCTGTGAATTCACCATAAGCGGCAAGGTTGGCGTCATTGTTCATAAAAAAAGGCACCGGAATGAAAGCGGAAATAGCGGAGGATAAATCATAATGATTCAGGGAAGAATAATTTGGCGATTGGAGGATCCTTTTTTTCTTCCGGCTGAAAATCCCGGGAAATCCGAATCCGGCTGCCCGGATGAATTCCGGGGTCTTTTTTTCCAAATCTTTCCAAAGCTTGCGCAGCAATGTCATTAAATCATCAATATCTTCCGGAGTATCCACTTTGTCATGCAGAATGACTTTATTATCCTGATCAATGATTCCATATTTCAACTGGGTTCCGCCTAAATCAAATCCGGCATATAATGTCATTTCAACTCCTTATGATTTAAAGATGTGCATACAATATCCACAACGATGAAAATGAAATATCTCCTTTGATTTATAATAAGATAATACCTGACCCATGGCAATTCAGATGTTGAGCAAAGCTTTCAGGATTTCACCGCAACAGCAGCGTAATTGGACGGCGCATACAGCAGCCGGTTAAGTTTGTCGATATTTGCGTTAAGGGCCAAGTCCAGGTCAGTATTCCCAGGCAAAGGCTGCAGGCTTTCTTCCTGCAGGGGCACACTGTATTCAATTTTCACTTCTTTATATCCGCTGCTTTCCAGCAGAAAATGCAGGGTTTGAGGATGCACCGGATTTTTATGTGAAAGATCCAGAAAGTAAATTTCGACTAAAGAAAACACCGAGGCCGGATTAATGGTTTCCAGGATGATGCAGCCGGATGGCGCCAGCTTGAAATAACTAAGTTCAATCATCCGTTTTAGATAAGAAGGTGTCAGATGCTCAATGACCTGGGAGGAAAAAATACCGCCCAAGGACTGGTCTTCCTGTTCATACAAGGTTTCAATAATATCGGCCTTGCGGCAGTCCAGCCCCTTATCCCGGCAGATATCCACCATCTGCTCATTGACATCGATACCGAAAGCTGAAATCCCATTGTCGCGGAGAAGCTGAATAAATTCTCCCCGGCCGCAGCCCAGATCCAGGACTGGAAGACAGGTATTGAAATACGGCAGATAATCCTGCTGCTGCCGCTTGACTTTTTCTTCCCATCCGCGAAAGCGGTTTTCAAAACCGGCGTATTTGAAATCCTCCAGAGGTCCGGCCAAAGCCCGTACCTGATGAGGCGAAGGAGCCTTCTTATCTTCCAAAACCGCCAGCAGGCGGTCCAGTTCTTCTTTGACACGGAGAAACTTTTTCATCAATAAATTCGCATCTTCATAGCTGTCGGGCAGTTTCTCCACTTTCCATTCCAAGCTTTTAAAAATCATGTTCACATGATTGCTGCCCAGGGCATCCCATTCCTTATCTTTTGCATCCATAAGCTGTACTGCGGTTTCCACCAGGTGAACACAATCGCTACACCACTGGCGGATTTCCCGGTTCTGCCGATTAAACGTTCCGGCTATCTGCTGTAAAGCGGGTAAAAGGGCCTCCTTGACAGATTTGGAAGGGGATATACGGCGCCTGAGCCTTTGCAGCAGGCTGGGCTTGCCCGGAAAAATGTCTCCGCGGGAAAGCTGGTCTTCCAGGGAAGCCGGTGTTCTCTGAATTTGATCAAAATCCTTCCGGCTGCGATCCAGCTTCTGTTTTATTTCCTGCAATTGACGTGCAAGCTGGTCTTCCTTATTCCGGCAATCCCGGTTGAGTTTCTCAAGAGTCTGTTTCATGCTTAGCCAGTGGGGCTGCATCGCTTGGTGAATCAGTACCGTCTTATTCAGGTACTGGAATCATTTTTCTTTTCCGAACCGGATTTCTCCTCTTCTTCGGGAGTGCTGACAGATTTCTTGAAATTTTTGATTCCCTGTCCCAGGGATTTCCCCAGTTCCGGCAATCGCCGGGCACCGAAAATAATCACGATAATAAGAACAATGAGAAGCAGTTCCATCGGGCCGACCGGTCCAAATACAAACATTGAAACCTCCAGGAGGATTAATTTTCTTCTATCTTTTGACCTTTTCAAAATACCTTTTATCCTAACGAAAAGTCAAGACGAGACCCTTCTCCGCAAAACAGCCTTGGGTGTGTTGCAAAAATATTTCAGATATTATATTTTTGTTTTTTTCATTAATTTCAGGATGATTATAATGTCAAAATGCATTGTTTGCCTTATTTTTTTACTGCTGACCTCACTTGCCGGCCCGGTTTATGCCCCCGCCTCCTTTCCGGAAAATCATGCCCATGCCGTTATAGCGATTCCCTTGAATTCCCCGGTACAAATAGACGGACGCTTAGAGGAGACATGCTGGCAAAATCAAGCCTGCACCGGATTTATTCAAAGCGATCCCAACGACGGGGAACCCGCCTCTGAAAAAACAATGGTTTGGATAGGGTATGACAAGACAAGCCTGTATGTTGCCGCCCGCTTGTGCGACAGTTCTCCCGAAGGCATAGTCAGCCGCCTTGGCCGCCGGGACGATAAATTGGATTCCGATTGGTTTGTCTTTGCAGTCGACCCGTACTATGATCGGCGGAGCGGATTCCAATTTTCCATCAACCCCGCCGGCTCCATCATGGATAGTACGCTTTATAATGATGAAGGCATCGATCCAACCTGGGATGGGGTGTGGGAAAGTGCAGCCCGGATTGATGATACAGGCTGGACGGTAGAGATGCGGATTCCGTATCACCAGCTGCGGTTTAAACCTAAAAACGACTATACCTGGGGCGTTAATTTCTTTCGCGCTATTCACCGCAAAAATGAAAAGGATATGTACGCCTGGAAACCCAAAGAGGAAAGCGGATATGTCTCCCGTTTTGCACCCTTAACCGGAATTCGCGGCATCCGTCCTGGACGCCTTATTGAACTGAAGCCGTTTTCCGTCGGCAAAGCCGGATTTCTCCGTCATGCTGAAGGTGATCCCTTTAATACCGGCAGGGAATTCACCGGCAACGCCGGTTTCGACTTTATGGCCGGGCTGCAGAGCAATCTGACCTTAAACCTGACTGTTAATCCCGACTTTGGTCAAGTCGAAGTCGATCCGGCGGTGATCAACATCAGCGACCAGGAAACCTATTACCAGGAGAAACGGCCTTTTTTCATTGAAGGTGCCGACATCTTCCGGTTTGGGTATGGAGGGACGAATCAAGTCCGCAACCTGGGCTGGAGCAACCCCAATTTTTTCTACAGCCGACGCATCGGACGGGCGCCGCAAGGTTACCCCGCAACCTCCGGCTTCGCGGATGTCCCCGAATGGTCCACTATTTTAGGCGCAGCTAAAATCACCGGGAAAATCGGAAACGGATGGAACCTTGGATTTATGGAAGCCCTTACTCAGCGGGAATTTGCCTCTATATCCGAAGACGGACTGCGTTCACAGCAAGAAATCGAACCGTTCACGCATTACGGCGTTTTGAGGGCGCAAAAAGAATTTCAGGGGGGACAGCAAGGAGTGGGCTTTATCGCCACATCGGTGATCCGGGATTTGCATGACAGTCCCATGCAATTCAGCCTTACCGGCAGTGCTCATAGTCTGGCTCTGGATGGATGGACCTTCCTGGACCGGGACCGCACTTGGGTTGTGACCGGCTGGATGGGCGGCACCCGGGTAACCGGAACCCAGGCAGCCATGACACGGCTGCAGAAATCTTTTCTCCATTATTTCCAGCGACCTGATGCGGGGCATGTGGACGTAGATGAAAACGCCACGGCCCTCAATGGATGGGCCGGCCGGGTTTATGTGAATAAGCAAAAGGGGCGGCTGGTTTTCAACACTGGATTTGGAGCTGTTTCTCCCGGATTTAATGCAATGGACATGGGTTATCATTCCCGGGGCGATACCATCAACGCACATATCGAAACCGGCTACCAAACATTTCATCCCGGCAAGGTCTTCCGCGATTGGAAAATCACTCTGTCCACTTACCGCAATTATAATTTTACCGGGCATAAAACCGATGAATATTACAATTTCAACGCGTCCGCGCGGTTCTTAAACTATTGGGGCGCGCGTTTCTATGTGAGCTATGATCCCAGCCGGTATAATCACCGTTTAACCCGCGGCGGCCCTATGAGTCTCTACCCATGGGGATTCACGCGGCGGATCAGCTTCAGCAGCGACAACCGAAAACCGGTGGTCATGTCTCTCTTCGCACATTACCGCACGCATCCTTATGGCGCTTACAACTATTCTTTTGGCGGGGGAATCCTATGGAAAGCGCGCTCTAATTTTAGCTTGTCGATCGGCCCCAGCTATACTTGGCGTCATTCCTGCGGCCAATGGATCACACGGGTACAAGATCCCTTAAAAACTGAAACGTACGGAACCAGGTATATTTTCTCCGATATCATTCAAGAGACGCTTCCGGTAGAAATCCGTATCAACTGGACCTTCACTCCCCGGCTCAGCCTGCAGGCCTATCTGCAGCCCTTTCTCGGGGCAGGGAATTTTTTCCGTTTCAAAGAATTGAAAGCGGCGAGGACATTTGATTTCCTCTTTTTCGGCGAGGACGGGATTTCCACCATTGCCAAAGAAGGCAGCCTGTATACTGTTGATCCGGACGGACCGGGGCCGGCGGATTCTTTTTCTTTCCGGGATCCGGATTTCAATCTTAAATCCATGCGGGGTACGGTGGTGCTGCGATGGGAATACAGCCCCGGTTCCACTATTTACGCAGTCTGGACGCAGAACCGTTGGGATACCTCCCATCCAGGTAATTTTGATTTGGGCCGGGACCTGGCCGACCTGCTGCAGGCCGGCGGCGATCATGTTTTTTTGTTTAAGATGAACTATCGCTTCACTTTTTAGCTTGAATAATGAGTTCTAAATGAATAAAAAGAAGCACAGGAATACTCAGTGAAAATACGATTTATCACATACAGCTTATTTTTGACTCTGACCCTTGCGGTGATTTTGGAGACCGTAAGCCGGATCGGTTTTATCCAGAATCACCTTCCGATGCCCAGCCGGGGTATCAATCATCATTTCTTGGATTTGAACTTTGTCCTTTCCCAGCAGCTTGCCCAGGCCGGAAACGGTATCGACGCCGTCATGATCGGAACTTCCCAGGTTATCGTATCCTTTGATCCCGAGGTTTTCAGCCGGCGCTACAACGAAATAACCAAACGGAAAATGACCGCCTATAATTTCGGAGTTTCCGGATTGACTCTTCCTGCAGAAATAGCTTTGCTGAATATTCTTTTAGAGGAATATCAGCCGGAGTGGTTTCTGATCGGCTTAACGGTCCCCATGCTGAGTGAAAAAATCCGTCCGTCTCAAGAACGTATTTTATCCAGTCCCTGGGTCCGTTACCGGAATCATGATTTTAACTTCGCCGGCTGGCTGACCGAACATTCCCGTTTTTTCCGGTATTTCCTGCGCTTTCGACAATGGCTTCAATATCCGGATTTCTCGAAACGGATTTCCCGGAAAGAATCGCGGATCTCTCCCTATGGATTCAGCAATTTTAAAAATGCATCTTCAACCCGAAGTCTGGTCCTCGATCCGAAGCGCATCCAGCGTTTCCGCGAGAATCTCAGTGCTTTTTCGATTTCCAGTGAACGAGTGGAAGATTTAGACCGGCTCCTATCCTTCAAAGATAAAACCAATTTGATTGTGATTGAGATGCCGGTGCATCCTTATTTTAAAACTTTCTACAAAAACGGAGAGCGGGATCATAACCGGACCGTTACATTCATCCGCACCCGCTGCCGGCAGCATAACGTCCCGTTTATTCCCGCTGACAATCCCGCCTTCGACTCAGACCGGCTATGGCTTCAAACCAACCACATGAATGCTTTGGGTGCGGAACTATTCAGCTTCTGGCTGGCCGAAAAAGTTGCGGAGACAGCCCGGTGAATATGTACACAGCTTCTTTTTTTCTCTTTTGCGCAGGGGTGTTTTTCCTTTATTATCCGGCTCCGCGCAAATACCAAAATCTTATTCTGCTGCTGGCCTCCTATACTTTCTACTGCCTGTTTTCCTGGCATTTTGCGGCCATTCTCCTGGTCATGACCGCAGCTAATTTTATTATAGGGCAAGCCATCGACCATTCCAGCCGGTCCAAACCATGGCTAACCGCCGGCATTTTATTCAATATTCTGTTTCTCTTGGCATTCAAGGCAGCCGATTTTTTCGTTCCGGAGATCAGCCGCTTGATCTCAAGAATGGGCATTTCCACCCAGACGGAAGGCTTGAGTATCATTCTGCCGTTGGGAATGTCCTTTTATATCCTGCAGGCTGTATCCTACCTGGCAGACATTCACCGCCGCCAGGTAAAGCCATCCCATGATCCAATCAAATTCGGGCTCTTTCTGGCTTATTTTCCCAAACTGACCGCCGGCCCCATCGAAAATGCCCGAAAATTTCTCCCCCAATTGAGAAAGCCGCGCCAAATCGACAAAGTTAATATCACACAGGGCTTTAGCCTTATCTTTCTCGGGCTGGTCCGGAAACTGGTGATTGCGGATACGATTATAACAGCAGCTCCCCCTCAGCTTTTCTCTTCCCTATTGCAGCATCCCGCCGGACATATCTTTTTTTGGGTTTTGCTGTATGGAATCGGTATTTATTTTGATTTCAGCGGCTACACCAATATCGCCCGGGGCGTCAGCCGTTTTTTCGGAATCACCCTGAGCCAGAATTTTCTCCATCCTTTCTTTGCCCGCAACTTTTCCGATTTCTGGAGCCGCTGGCATATCTCCCTCTCCCAATGGCTGCGGGAATATATTTTCTTTCCCGTGACCAGGACGCTAATGCGGAAAAAACAAAATCCGGCACATTTTCTGGTGATCCTGATACCGCCGGTTTTAACCATGCTGGCCAGCGGCCTCTGGCACGGGATGCGCTGGAATTTCATCGCCTGGGGATTCCTAATGGGGATCATGCTGGCCGGAGAACGGCTTTGGACAATAAACAAACCGGTTCAAACGCAGGACCAAAGATCAATTGTCCGGCAAAGTTTGTCCTCCATAGCAACCCTTTCTTTATTGACGGGGGGATTCATCATTTTTGTTATGGATTTTCCCATGGGATATGTCTTAACGGCTCAAACTATACCGGGCTTTAATTGGGCCCCGCCGAATTTCCGCCTTTTGCTGATCATCATACCGGGATTCATGCTGGATTTTATTCAGCACCGGAAACAAAATGAGACTTTCTTTATCCGCTCATCTTTTTGGACTGCAGGGCTTTTGTCGGCTTCGGCTCTGATTTTAATATTACTTTTTTCCCACTCGCGTTTAGCGACACCATTTATATATCAAGGCTTCTGAATTATTATTAGAACCTTAATTTAACATTTTGGAGAATCGTGTGGAAAATAAAGTAATAAAAAGCAGGCTTAAGCATTATATTCTCAGGGAAATCATCAAGAATGAAGACTGCTCCATAAAGGATGATGAACCATTGATCACCGGAGGATTGATCAATTCATTCTCTCTGGTCCAAATTGCCGTCTTTATTGAAGACGAATTCAAGGTGAAAATTCCGGATACGGATTTGACCATGGAAAATATGGATACATTAAATGATATGACATCCCGCATTGAACTGGAAATGGAATCAAAATGACGTTTTCACATCGGAATGATTCTTTAACCGCGGTTTTGTATCAGCAGTTACGATCTTGCCCGAATAAAACAGCGGTAATTGTCCGTGATAACAGTGGGAAAGAAATAATCATTCCATGCAAATCACTTCTTCAAAAAATAAAAAGGTATGCTTTCGCTATACAAGAGCAAGGTGTCCGGCCGGGAGACACTGTGGTCATCGCTCTCCGGCATTCCCCTGAATTGATTTTCACCCTTCTGGGTGCCTGGTTTGCCAGGGCGATTCCCACCCTTTTTCCATACAAGGATTTTTTATTTAGTGGAGACTCCTATTATTCCCAACTGATTTCCCGCCTGGAAAACGCCCGAGCTGACTGGGTGATAACCCTGGATGAATCAACCGGTATGCTGCAAAATAAAAGGGGCCGGACCCATACCCGTTGCCTTTGGGTTGAGGAGCTGAAAAAAAACAATATTCCGGCGGGACATTTACCGCCGGAACAGGCAGCCGGAGGAAAAGAAACCGCTTATATCCAATATACCAGCGGGACAACCGGCCACAATAAAGGTGTTCTGCTTAGTCACCATGCTGCCGTCAAAATGCTGTTATCGCTGGGAAAATTGCACCATATTGGTCCCAAGGACGTGATTGTCAGCTGGCTGCCGCTCTACCATGATTTCGGATTGTTTGCCGGGTTTTTACTTCCGCTCGTCTGGAATATTCCTTTTATTCTTATTTCTCCTTTTGCCTGGCTACGGAATCCGGAATTATGGCTGAATGCTGTCCACCGGCATCGGGGAACCATTACGTTTACCCCTAATTCCGGACTGGAACATACTGTGAAATACTTCCGGCCGGAAAAATATCAGGGTGTGAAACTCGATTCCCTCCGCTTCCTGTCCATCGGAGCCGAACCTATCCTGCCCGGATCTGTAAACAAATTCTATAAAATGTTCCAGCCGCGGGGACTACGGGACTCCGCCATATGCACAGGCTACGGAATGGCGGAAAATACTTTGGCGGCCACAGTCGATCTTACCGCCGGAAAACCTCACGTCGATTCAATTCGAATCACTGGGGAAGCGGGAGAAGAAAGGGCTGAACCAGCGCCTTTGGAAGATCCAAAAACAATGAAAAATGTCAGTTGCGGCTTCCCTTTGCCCGGAGTGAAGCTAAAAATTCTCAATCAGGCAGGGGAGGCTCTTCCGGAACGCCGCATAGGAGAAATCGCCTTTCACAGTCCCTACTTGTTTAATGGTTATCTTGGTTCGAATTCGTCTCCAAATAAACCTTCACCGGATTCCATCCATTATTACAGGAGCGGGGACTTGGGATATATAGCGGACGGTAAACTTTATGTCTGCGGGCGGCAAAAAGATTTGATTATAACCGGAGGCCGAAATTTTTTCGCCAAGGATTTGGAATCTTCCCTGGATTCCATCCCGGGTGTTTCCCCCCGGAGCTGTATCGCCCTGGGTATTCTCGAGGAAACCAGAGGAACCGAAAAACTGGTTGTCATCGCCGGTATCCAGCCGGGGCTTAAGGGGGATATCCAAAGAGAGATAGCCCATTCAATCCGCCGGACATTGGTCCAAACCTTCGGGGTGACCGCTGAAGAAGTGCATCTGGTCAAGCCTAATTGGATCACTAAAACCCGCAACGGAAAAATTTCCCGCACCGGTGCCCGTTTAAAATACGAACATTGGAAAAGCAAAGGACGCTTTAAATGAAAGATGTTTTTGCACATTCTTTTTTATCAGCGATTAACATGATTTTTATTAAAAATT
>CAYRTV010000073.1:0-9499 GCA_964427225.1 uncultured Eubacteriales bacterium | reverse complement strand
CGGCGGCGTTCCCATGAAGATGTGCTGGCCGCGGCAGCATGCCACACAAAATCCTGATTATGATGAATCACCCACTGATTATTTTTACGCGGATTTAACCGGCGACTGGGACCTGGACAATGATACTTATTTCGGAGAATGGTCCGATGATGACGGCACCGGCGGTGTTGATTTCGCCAATGAGGTCTACGTGGGCCGGATTCCGGTCTATTCCGGGGTCACCAACCTGGATAACATTTTGTCCAAAATGATAAGCTTCGGCACGGCCGGCCCGGCGTCCATCAGCTGGCGGCAGTCGGCGCTTTTGCCGATGAGCTTTTCCGATGAATACACGGACGGCGCCTACCTGGCGGAGGCCATGAAAACGGATTATTTAACGCCTTCCAGCTACTCCAGCTACACCATGTATCAGCAGGGCAGCGTGTGTGCAGCCGCCGATTCCAGTTTCAGTTCAAACCAGGAACTTTTAAACAGTGCCGTCGCATCACACTGGGGCAGCAACCATTACGGCATGGTGTGGTGGTGGGGGCACGGCAGTGCCACATCTACTTCTTTGGGATATACCGGCTGCGGCACCGCCAATCTTTTCAATAACACAGAGACCAGTTCTCTTAATGATACTTATCCGGCTTTTACCTACCAATGCTCATGTAATAATGGCTATCCGGAAAACAGCGGCAATCTCGGCACCGCGCTGTTGCGGCAGGGAGCCGTGGCCACGGTCAGTGCCTCCCGGGTGAGCTGGTATGCAGTGATCTCATGGTCTACTAGTTTAAAATACTATTGCGACAATGCCAGTATCGGCTATTACTACGGCGAGGAACTGGTATCCAACAGCAAAAACGCCGGAGAAGCGCTCTATGATGTAAAGAGCGATATGGGGGCCAATCATTTAACATGGTGGGGTGGATCCCATTGGATGAACCTGTTTGATTTCAATCTCTACGGCGACCCGGCCATGGCCCTTATGGAATCCCAGACATCCCATAATGTGACCACACCCGACACTCCCAGCGGTCCGGCCCAGGGCATTATCAACACGCCCTATTCCTTTTCCACCGGTGGGTCCACCTGCGACCAGGGCCATTCCGTGGAATACCGCTTCGACTGGGGAGACGGCAATTATTCTTCCTGGTCTTCTTCCGCCAATGCATCCCATATGTGGGCAGCGGCGGGGACCTATCAGGTCAAGGCTCAAGCCCGCTGTTCCAGCAACAATTCAATTGTTTCCGGCTGGTCAACGGCCGCCACCATTCAGATCTATACCTGCTGGACGCCGGAAACACCGGAAAATCCCACTCCCCATGACGGCGCTTACCGGGTCAGCGTTGACGCCGGCCTGGACTGGGATGACTGCCAGCATGCGGTTTCTTATGATGTCTATTTCGGCCCCACCAATCCGCCCGGCTTTTTGATGAATGTTGCCAATAGTGAATGCCCGCTTCCGCCCATGAACTACGGCACCCAGCATTACTGGGAAGTGGTTGCCAAAAGCTCCTGTCTCCAGGTCAGCGGAGGTGTGTGGAGCTTTACGACACAGAACCATGTGACCTACAACAGCGGCTCGCCGTCCCAGATCATTCCGGAAACCCTGTGGGCGCCCTCCGCCAACGGCGGCACCTGGATGTCGGAGGTCCAAATCACCGATCTTAGCGGCAGCGCGGTTGTGGATGCCACCTTTTATTACGGCGGCGGCAACGCCCGCGGGCCCTTTACCATTTGGACCAGCCCGGGCGCTCTTACAAGTGTCAAATTTGATAATATTCTCGAAACCCTGGAAAATGCGGACAGCGGTTTCACTTACTTCGGCAAAGCCGGCGCGGTTGAATTCACTACCCAGGACGGCGATTTGATCCAGGTATCCGCGCGTACCAGCAACGGAGATTTTTCCAAAACCTTTCAAGGATTGAATTACAACGACAGCAACACCTTGGGCACCGGCCGGGAGATGATGATCCAGAACCTGGTCAGCAACGCTGATTACCGCTCCGCATTCGGGGCGTATAATCCTTCCAGCCATTCTGTTGAAGTCCAGTTCCTCTTTCTCGATGCTAACGGCAGCTTGATCGGAACGCCTTTCAACAAAACATTTGTTCCCCATGATTATCAGGCATTTTCTCCATTTGATGAAGCAGGATTACCCTACCCAACTTATTCCAATAACAATGCCTTTTTCTACATGTACCATGTCTCTGGAGATGGGGAAATTATGTGCTACGGCGCAACCGCCAACAACCATACCAATGATCCCGCCGTTCATTCCGCGATTCAGTTTAATCCTGATATATATTACAGTTCTCCTTCCCATTACCAGGTCATTCCGGAAGTTCTTTGGGCGTCGGCCACCGGCGGAGGGGAGTGGCAGACGGAGATTCAGATCACCTCCCTTGCCGGCTCGAGCCAGGTTTCCGTATACTTCAACAGCAGCACCGGTGTCAGGCGCGGCCCTATTACGCTCTGGACCGGCGGCGGGAACTGCAGTGTTAAATCCAGCAACATTCTGCAGTCATTGGATGGTTTGGATTCCGGGTTCAGTTATTACGGTACCGCCGGAACCTTGGAATTTGTCACCCAGGACCAGGACCACCGGATTCAAGTGATCGCCCGCACCCGAAACGGCGACTATTCTAAATCCTTCCAGGGTTTGAATGTCAATGCCGATAATTGTGTTTCAGAGAATAGGGGAATGATGCTCCAGAACCTGAGCAGCGACGACACATACCGCACAGCCGTAGGGGCGTTCAATCCTACAGGACAGAGCGTGACCGTGAATTTTGATGTGTTTTCTTCGGATGGGTCTTTAATCGGGAATTTTTCCAAAAGCTTTTCCGCCTATGAATATAAAGCCTTTGATCCCTTCAGTGATGCGGGATATCCTTATCCGAGTTATTCTTACGACAATGTATGGATGGGAGCAACCTGGGTGGCAGGGGAAGGAATGGTGATGCTGTACGGCGCCACGGCCAATGCGAACACCAATGACCCGGCGATCCACCGGGCGATTGAGCACCGTGTTCGATGACTTCGATATCCTGAGCTACACCGAACACCAATGACCCGGCGATTCACCGGGCGGTTGAGCACTAAGTCCTGAAAAACCCGGAGCGATGAAAATGAACCAACATGTCATCCTGAGGAGCCAGGCGATGAAGGATCCCAAACGGCTTCGTCCAGTTAACACAGTACCGGACGATGCACCTTGGGATCCTTCGGGCGCTGATGCGTCCTTAGGATAATCCTTTCAGGTCATTTTTTTGATTTTTGATATTTGATTTTTGATTTAATGTTGGGCTCAGGCCAGCGCCAGCTGCTCATGGGCCGTCAGCAGCATGCCCTGGGCTTTGACACCGTAAGGGCAGGCCTGCTCGCAGTATCCCGGACAGGTGCGGCATATGTCCGCATTATTTCCCGGGATGGCGGCATATTTGCGGATGGCGTCCCGTTCTCGTCCCTGGGCAAGGTAATGATGATAGCGCAGAATGGTGTTGACCGGAACGTTATGCGGACAGTCGGTCTCACAGACACCGCAGGCATGCCGGCAGTAAAGCTCACTGCAGCCCTTGGCATAAGCGGTCAGCTTGGCCTTGTCCCAGTCGCTTAAGCGGGAGCCGGAGAGCCGCAGAAATCCTTCCAGCTCATCGAACGTCCGCGCCAGACAGCAGTTGGTGCTGACATTGGGATTGTCCAGCACAAAACGGACAGCCGCGGCTTTGATCTCTTCCGGATTTTCCAGGTTATATTTATTGAGGAAAGCATCGGCTTTATCCAGCTTGTCTTTATAACGCTCGATACCGGATTGATATAAAGGATGCACTTCCTGGCCCTTTTCTTCCATTTCTTCGACCCTGCTTTTAAGGGAGTAATAAATCGCAACGGGTGTGGTTTTCATCAAGGCGATGCCGATATCTTTTGCTTTGGCTGTTTTTAATACGTCTTCCGCACCATCCATCTTTAAAAAATTATAGGCCATCAGGAAAACATCGAAGCGGCCGTCGTCCGCCGCGGCCAGCAGCACTTTATCCATGGTTTCTTTAGGATCTTTAAACCAGAACGAACCGTGATTGGACACACCCACAAAGCGGACCCGGCCCTCGGTTTTTAATTCCTGCATGGCCTCGTGGAAGCCTTCGGTTTTCAAGATTTCGGCTGTTTCCGCCATATGCATCATGATGCAGTCGACGTATTCCATATCGAGTTCTTCCAGGCATTTGCGGGCCCGTTTAAGAAAACCCTCTTTGGATTTATCCTCTTTGACTTCCAGCTTGGTGGTGATGAAAACCGATTTGCGGTTCCGGTTTTTCATCACTTTACCCACTACTTTGTGATGGCCGGGATATTCTTCAGCGGAATCAATGTAATTCATGCCGGCGTCCAAAGCGGTTCCCAAAACGCCTTCATCCGTAATGGAGCCGGCGGACAAATCGGATACCTTGAACCCGGTTCGTCCCAGTGTCCGGTAATCTTGAATTTTGGGCGGGGTCTTTTCTTGTTCCGGGTGCGCCCAGCTCCATTTAGCAGCGGCCCCGGCGCCGGCCAGTCCTAAAGCGCCGTGTTTTATGAATTTCCTTCGGTTATAGGGATTATTTTTTTTCACGGCTCCTCCTGATTTTCTATTTGCAGCTTTATTTTACTTTTTTTGATTCAGGGAGAAAAGAAAAATAATTTCATTTTTTTTCAACAATAACCGACTCAACGTATTGAAGCCGGAGTATCCCAGCTCAGGCCGGTGTTGCCGAGGGCCGGCTGGAATAATCCCGTTTATAAACAAAACAGGATGGAAGCAATGGATTCAGAAACACAGGACCGGATGGTCAGGGATACCGAATACAGCGAATACAGCAATAAGTCCCGCAGTGAATTAATCAATGAAATTCATAAGCTGAAGCAGAAAGAAAGAGAAAGAAAAAACCAGGCTATCGATTTTCGTAAAACCAAAAGCGAACTGCTGCGGGTAAGCCAGGCTCTGCATACGCTGGGTGCATGCCAAAAAGCCCTGGTGAAAACCCTGGATAAAGAAAAGCTGCTGCAAAAAATCTGCGATATAATTGTTGAAACCGGCGAGTATTCCATGGCTTGGGTCGGAGTTCCGCAAAACAATCAGGATAAAATGGTGAAAGCGATCGCACAAGCCGGCCGAGGGCTTGAATTTCTGGAAAACTGTCATTTTTCCCTAAAGGGGGAAAACGGCTGTTGCCCGACCCTGAAGGCCATCAAAAACGGCGAGCCCGGAGTTATTAAGGATGTCCTGTCCGCTCCTCAGGTGATTCCTTGGCGCGGGGAAGCGATAAAACTCGGATTTTCTTCAGTGGTCGCATTGCCTCTGCAAAGCAATGGAAAACCCTTTGGCGCTTTGACTATTTACGGGGATGAACCTGATATCTTTGAAGAGGACGAAGTCGATCTTTTGATGAAGATCGCCGACAGCCTGGTCTATGGTATCGTCGCCCTGCACAGCCATTCCGAGCGGTTTAAAGCCGAGAGCGAAGTGCGAAAGAGTTTGCAAAAAATCAGGCAAGCCCTGGGAGCCATCATAGAAGTGCTGGAAAAGACCGTCGAAATCAGGGATCCCTATACGGCCGGACATCAGAGGAGGGTTGCGGATTTGGCCCGAACAATTGCCGGTGAGTTAGATATGCCGGAAGACCGGATGGATGCTATACGCATTGCCGGGATTATCCATGATATCGGAAAAATCTATGTGCCGGCGGAGATTCTCAGTAAACCGCGCCATCTTTCTAATATTGAATTTAATTTAATCAAAACCCATCCTCAAGTCGGCTATGAGATTATGAAATCCATTGAATTTCCCTGGCCGGTGGCCCAGATTATCCTCCAGCATCACGAACGGCTGGACGGGTCGGGATACCCCAACAATCTTTCCAAGGAAGACATTCTTATCGAAGCAAGGATCATTGGAGTCGCTGATGTGGTTGAAGCCATGGCCTCTCACCGTCCCTATCGACCCGCTCTCGGAATTGAAAAGGCGCTGAATGAGATAGAAAAAAACCGCGGGATTCTCTATGATGAAAAAGTTGTTGACGCCTGTTTGCGAATATTTAGAGAAAATATGTATGAATTTCAATAAACCCGCCCCGCTCTACCATATCAACACCTGTTTCTTAAATCCTAAACTGTACTTGAGCTTGCCGCTTTTTCCTGTCGACATCTTTCCTCCTTTTTTGCTGAAAAGATGTCAACCTATTTCAGGACGGCTCTCACGCTTCACTCTTTATTAAACGAAAAAGTATGAGATCCTCCGCTTTAAGAACCCAGACCTAGATAGACCTAGATGGACTTAGATAGACTTCATTTGCGGTTTTCGGGTGATTTTGTTATAAATGGAATTCGAATTGAATCCGGTCGGAATAAGAGGTGCATGAATGAAAAGAAAAGAACGAAAGCATTTGAAATCCAATGAATTTGCAGAGTTCACGCAGCATGCAATCCATTTTGTAAGGGAACATACCCGGGAATTTGCTGCTGCCGCTGCCGTGGTTGCCGTGGTCATACTGGTGTTTATGGGCGTTCGCTATATAAAAGCACAAAATTTGGAAAGGCAGAGCCGAATTCTAGCGCAGATAAACCAATTAAGCCAGGAGCTTCAGGATGATCCACAGAAGCTGGAAGAGCTGGAAACCTTGTCCGGAAAAGGCAAATTTGCTCGAGCGGGCTATATTCATATCGCCGCTTTCCATGTCGAGAATGGTGAATACGGGAAAGCATTGGAAGCCGTTGATGAAATTCCTTCCGAACCTAAAGATATCATTTATTATCAATCCCGTGAGATTAAAGCTCTGGCACTGATGAAACAAGAACAATATGAAGAGGCTTTGAGTGTTTTTGAGAACATTGAAACACAAAACCCAAAAAATTATGTGATGGACGGAGTTTTGTATAAAAAAGCGGAATTGTTGACGAAAATGGGCATGGAAGCCGAAGCT
Organism: uncultured Eubacteriales bacterium; assembly: GCA_964427225.1. Lineage (GTDB taxonomy): Bacteria > Acidobacteriota > Aminicenantia > Aminicenantales > Aminicenantaceae > CAYRTV01. The sequence goes on along the minus strand of CAYRTV010000073.1, from coordinate 2,558 downwards.
GTTGAAGTTTATAAAAAAATCACAAGGGAATATTCGGGAACCTATTATGTCATGGAAGCACAGCAAGAACTGACAAAACTGCAGGGGGAATAATCCGACGGAGATAATTATGGCATATAAGATCACGCAAGATTGCATTAACTGCGGTGCCTGTGAGCCGGAATGTCCCAATGCGGCTATTTCGGCTGGAGATGAATTATATGAAATCAATCCGGATAGATGTTCGGAATGCGTTCCAGTGCATGATGAATCCCAATGCGCGGCGGTATGCCCGGTTGATGCCTGTGTGAAGGACCCGGATCACCGGGAAAGCCGGGATGAACTTGAAACCAAAGCCCGGCGTATCAGATAGTTTAATTAATTCTGGATTATTCACGGACGATAAGCAGCCTATGGAAAATGAATCAGGTGAATTCCGTTTTCGGGTAAAGCGAAAACCGTCTTTTTTTGATAAAGACCGGCCGTGGCTGAATGCCCTTCTTTTTGCATTGACTTTCGCATCCGCTTTTTTTGTGGGAATAACTTGGGCTCTCAGTTATAAATACGCAGATTCGCTGGGTGCGGCTGAGCCGCTCTCTTTCGGAACGGAGGTTTTAACGGATCCGGCTGTTTTATGGCTGAGTTTTCTGTATGCCCTGGTTTTGCTTTTGATTCTGCTGGGGCATGAAATGGGGCATTATCTCACCTGCCGGAGATATGGGATCAATGCGACTCTGCCGTTTTTTATTCCGGCTCCCACCCTAATCGGAACCCTGGGTGCTTTCATCAAAATCCGCTCTCCCATTACCCGTAAGCACCATCTTTTTGATGTAGGGATTGCCGGGCCGGTATCCGGATTTATTCTGTCAGTCCCGGCTTTGATATATGGATTGGCCCTTTCTAAACCGGTTCCTCCTTTGCCCCAGGCCGAAAGCATTATGTTTGGCGAGCCCTTGCTCATAAAACTATTAAGTGTATTTCTCCTGCATGGTATCCCGCCGGGCTATGATATCATCGTCCATCCTGTTGCTTTTGCGGGGTGGGTGGGGATTTTAGTGACCGCTTTGAACCTATGCCCGGTCGGACAGCTGGATGGGGGCCATGTTATGTTTTCGCTGTTGGGAGATAAGGCCAAAAAATTAGGCTGGTCTATATTTGCGGCCTTCATTTTACTCGGTATATTTTTCTGGATGGGATGGTTTATTTGGGCGGGTTTAATCTTTTTTATGGGGGTTAAACATCCACCAATCTATGACCAATCGGCTCCTTTGTCCCGCGGCCGGAAAATTCTGGGTGTGGTGACAATGATTATTTTTGTGATCTCATTTATCCCGGCTCCCATCACAGGATATGGTTTATTGGAAGTTATTCAGCTATTTTAGTCAAAAAATTCATGTCATCCTGAGGCCTGCATAGCAGGATTGTCGTCATTTTTTAACAAAAACTTAACATTCGAAAGTTTGAATGTAACCTGGGATTATTTGTGCGGCAAATTGCACATTTGATAAGTTGTTTGTTTTCAATGGCTTTAAATAAGCCATTTGTTTGCAGCAACTTAGAAACTATGACCAAAATGTGTGCAATTTGTCATATCTTTAATAATTTGCGATAGATAAAACTTTCAGTCTCCGAATTTTCCACAAGTTTTCCACAATTATTGTGAATAATTTTAGAAATCAATTTTTTCTATTCGAATTTTTAGGCCGCCGAGAAAGGACAGCACAATATTGATGAATACAGCATATAAAAAACCAATTATTGCAAAGCCGGTTAATCCTGCAGCACCCCCGGTTAACCCGAATACGATTCCGCCGGTAATTTTTCCATGCGTGGATTGATAAAACTCAGGCAGAAAAGCCGGGAGTCCCGGAATAAGGGATGCGGTTCCTGCGAAAGCTCCTCCAATCAATCCCAGTATTAATCCAATCATACCGAAAAAAAGGCTGAAAGATTTAATATCAATAGACTGAATTAAAAAATTTGAACCCCCGGGATGCTCTAAAGGAACATCATTTGTGATCGGCTTTTCGGAGAAATCTTGTTCCGCCGCTTCTCCAGCCGCTTCTTCATCGGCATTCCATTCTTTCAAATGCTCCCAGGATGCCTTGGAGATTTTTGGAAGGGGAGGGGTGTATTTTTTATACGCGGTTTCATTTTCATCCGTTGCGTCGAAATCTTCGCCATGGGTTTGGTCATTACAAACGGGACATTCAGTATGCGGAGCTTCAAGAATGAAGCCGCATTCAGGGCACTTGGTTTGATTCTCGGCAATATTGCCGCCGCAATATTCACATAGTTCAGCTTCGAAACTATTCTCATAGCCGCAATAAATGCAGATGGCTTTCCCATCCTGAAAAGAAGGCGGCTTGGATTCAATCCATTTATTTCCGTCAAAATAATACCATTTTCCGGTTCTGGCTCCAATCGTCCAGCAGCGGCCGCTGTCATCGTTCAAACGGAGTTTTTTCAACCGGTCCTTGAACTCCCGTTCGGAAATCATCTTTAGGCGGAATTGTCTTTTCAGCTCTGAAAATTCAATTCCGCCTAAAGATGATTTCCGAACGGGAGTTCAAGGACCG
>CAYRTV010000072.1:0-9591 GCA_964427225.1 uncultured Eubacteriales bacterium | reverse complement strand
CATCGCTTTTTGATATCTGGACCCGGGATGAAAATGACAATGCCCTGCGAACAGATGGGATTCTAGTCGAGGCTGAAAACAACCTGGTCCATAATCCTGGCCGGGTAACCGCCTTGGTCGGAGTCAAAGACCTGGTGGTGGTCAATACCGGCGACGCCCTGCTGGTCTGCCGTAAAGACCTGGATCAAAAGGTGAAAGAAATCGTCAGCCAGCTTAAAGAAAAGCAGAAGGAAGAATATCTATAAGCCCGGATCCCATCAATCCTCGTAGTCGCCGGCTGGGGATGCTTCCTGCATTGATGGCAGCGATTTAGCCTTTTCCCGGATTTTATCCTCCGTCCAGTCCTCTTGTTTTTCTCTTTTTTGGGTCGTTGGCCCAGGATCATAGGATCCAGTTTCAATGATATCCTCTACTGCGATGGAGGCTGAATTGTTGGAATTAAATACGCTGGTCATCAAGTTATAAACAAAATCTTCAACTCCCTGCACCATCCGCTTCCGGATTTCCGCCGGCTGTGCATGCAGCTTGTTTTCAAAAGGACGGTTTAATTTTTTATAACTCCCCCCTTTTAATCCTTTTTCCCGGGCATGGGCCACCATTTCTTCCCATAATTCATCGGTTACACCGTGTCCCTTCAGCTTGATGAATTCACCGTTATCATCCAGCCGGGCGTTGCCGTAGTCGTTGACCTCTACTCCCCAGGATATCATTTGCAGAGCGGTGGCTACGTTGGCCTTGGTGGTGTATGTGGTTTCCGCAATCTCCCGCAAACGGTCGGAACTGTTTCCGGAAGTTCCATGCTGTGCTCCGGCAATATCATAATCCTCTACTGCTTGGTGAATTTCGGCTGTCAATTCAACTTGAATACCCTGATCGCTTTCCTGAATGCCATGGGATGTCCCGTTATTAAGAGCAATCCAGTTCGGGAAAATCTCATGGGCATTCAACCCTTGAATAAGAAATAACGCCTCGTCAACAGTGGATAATCCTTCTGCCCCCTTGATTTCTCCCACTTCTGTTTCCAACCCGGCCCAATCCGGAACATACCCAATGAGTTCCAGGTTGGTCAGCAGATTTTCATCATCGGGAAGATGGGATGCATCTATAGCAATGGACGTGATGCCGGCATCGAAAATGGAAGGGATCTCTATTTTGGCAGGCGCAATATCGTCTTTCTTTTTTAACGTATAATGATCAGCGTGGACAGCAACGGGAACAGTGATGCCGAGTTCATTGCAAACGGCATCCACCTGGCGCGCGATATTCCAGTAATTGACCGCACAGTACGCTCCGGTTCCTCCCTCAGATTTGGCGATTTCAATGATGAGTGCTGAATTGGCTTTTTGGGCGGCCCGCAAAGCGCCGCGGATAACAAAATGATTGCGGCCGTTGGCGGCGATGGATATGGATTTGCCTTTCTTGCGCATGGCTCGGTCAATATACTTTCCGCTGACCAGCAAAGCCTGGGAATTGGGAAAAAGACGGGTTATATTCGGCGGCCTTCCTACTTTCAGGGCTTGCTGAAAGTCACTTGAATTTTGTTTTATTTGCGGCATTATAATGCCTCCTTATATGAATTTATCAGAAATATGATTCCAGCTTGCAATCAAACCAACTCCCTTGAATAGTCCTCGCCTTTTATTTTTAAACAAATGGAGGGCAATGTAAAGCGGGTCCGGATTACCGGCCGCTTTTTTTCAGCTGCAGTCCCAGCTCATCCAGCTGGCGTTCATCCACCGTAGCCGGGGCCTCGGTCATCAAGGAGAGGGAACTGGTGGTTTTGGGAAAGGGGATGACCTGACGGATCGACGATTCTCCAGCCAGAAGCATCACAATTCGATCGAATCCGAAAGCGATGCCACCATGGGGAGGAGTGCCGAACGTAAGCGCCTTTAAAAAGAATCCAAACTTTTCTTCCGCCTCGTCCGGGCTCAATCCGAGGACTTTAAATATCCGTTTCTGCATCTCCCGGTCATGGATACGCATCGACCCGCCGCCGAGCTCAACTCCGTTTAAAACCATATCATACGCGCGGGCTCTGACTTTCAAGGGATCTTTTTCCAGCCATTCCATATCTTCTTCATGAATGGATGTGAAAGGATGATGCATGGACATCATGCGGGCGTTATCCACATTCCATTCGAATAAAGGGAAATCCGTTATCCAAACAAACCGGAATTCATTTTCCGGAAGTCCTTGCTCTCTGCCTAAATGCAGGCGGAGATGCCCCAGGACTTTAACGGCGGTCTCGTTCGGGCCGGCGGCCAACAGCACCAGGTCTCTTTCGCCGGCACCGGCACTTTTCCATAGCGTGTTAAAATCCTTTGTTGCGAGCTTAAGAGAAGATTTATATTCGTTTCCCGCCCGTTTTATCCAAATAACCCCTTTTCCGCCGGCATCCTGTGCCATCTTATTTAACTTCTCCAGCCGGCTGCGGGAAAACGCTTCTGCCTTCGCCACCGTGAGAGCCTTGACCTTGCCGCCTTTCTTCATGACCGCCTGGAGGATATTTGAATCCACCCCCACAGCGGCTGCGGTCATATCCTTAATTTCCCCGGGAATTCTTAAGTCCGGCTTGTCCGTTCCGTACCGGTCCATACTCTCGGCATAGGTTAAACGAGGAAAAGTCCGCTCGATTTCTTCTCCTATCAACGAAAACAGAGCCGCCATCATTCTTTCAGACACACCAAACACATCGTCACGGCTGATGAAACTCATTTCCATATCTATTTGCGTAAATTCCGGCTGCCTCTCCGCCCGTAAATCCTCGTCCCGGAAACATTTTGCAATTTGATAATAGCGGTCAAAGCCGGATATCATAAGTATTTGCTTGAAAATTTGAGGAGATTGCGGGAGGGCGAAAAATCTTCCCTGATAAATCCGGCTGGGAACCAGGTAGTCCCGGGCACCTTCAGGCGTGGACCGGGTGAGAACAGGAGTTTCGATTTCATAAAAATCCTCTTGCTCTAAAAAGCGCCGGACCGTTTGGGCGGCCTGATGGCGAAGCCGTATGTTCCGCTGCATGGAAAGCCGCCGCAAATCCAAATACCGGTATTTAAGCCGCATTTCATCGCTGGCCTGCGACGGATCTTCAATCATAAAAGGGAGAGAGACGCTGCTGTTAAAAACAGTCATTTCCTCCGCTTCAATTTCAATATCACCGGTCAACATCTCCGGATTGCGCATCGCTTTCTCCCGGAGTTTGACATGTCCTTTTACCCCGATGACATATTCCATCTTTATATTTTTCGTCTGCTGTAAGAGTGCGTTGCGGCCGGAGGAAACCACCACCTGACAGATACCAGTCCGGTCCCGCAAGTCGATAAAAACCAGATGGCCCATATCCCGTATTTTTTGCACCCACCCGCAAAGGACAACCTTTTGTCCCTCATCTTCCTTCCGCAATTCGCCCCCATAACGGCTTCTTTTCCACTGGGATTGTTTTTTGTTATTCATGGTTAATGTCCTTTTGCCGGGTGGATTTTCCGGCTCAGCGAATTTGTTCCAGCAGTTCGGATTCATTCACTTCACGCTGTTCCCCGGATTGCATATTTTTTAATTGGAATACTTGCCTGCTCAGTTCTTCTTCTCCGATGATCACCGCCCAGGCAGCTCCGAGCTTATTGGCCCGGCCTAATTGCTTCCCTAAACTCCGGTCCTTGTATTCCATCAAACATTCAACCGCGTTCCGGCGCAGACGCGATGCAAGGGACATAGCTCTCTGTTTGGCTTTCTCATCGCGGAAAGCAATATAGACAAAATGCTCTGATTTCTTTTGCGGCGGCAGCAAAGACAGCAGCCGCTCCATCCCCATGGCGAAACCTATCCCGCAGATATCGGGGCCCCCGTAAGTTTTCATCAAATCATCATACCGCCCCCCGCCCAGGATGGCATCTTGGGCACCCATCCGGGACGAAATGATTTCAAAAGTGGATTTAGTGTAATAATCCAACCCCCGGACCAAACGGGGATCGACGGTATAGTCCATATGAAATAAGGTTAAGTATTCCTGGAAACGGTCAAAATGTTCCCGGCATTCTTCACACAAATAGCCGGTGATCACAGGAAACTCCCGGGAAATCTCACCGCAGGATTTTTGCTTGCAGTCAAATATCCGCAGAGGATTGATATCCACTTTTTTCCGGCAATCCAGACATAACTTGTTCATACCGGCTTTGGCCGTGGCTTTTAATTGCTTAAAATAATCCGGGCGGCACCGGGGACATCCGACAGAGTTAATTAAAATCTCAAAATCGGCAACACCGATTTTGTTCAGCATATAATCCGCCATTTCTACAATCTCCGCGTCAACAGCTGGATCGTCTTCACCGAAAACTTCAATGTCCGCTTGATGGAACTGCCGAAAACGGCCCTTTTGCGGTTTATCATAGCGAAACATCGGCCCGATAAAATAAAATCGCATCGGCTGCGGTTTGAGATGAAGATTGTTTTGCATAATCGCCCGCACCACCGAAGGGGTGTATTCGGGGCGCAAGGTTAAAGAACGGCCGCCTTTGTCGGTAAATGTATACATCTCTTTCGTCACGATATCCGAAGTTTCTCCGGTTCCTTTTTCAAATAACTCAGTGGCTTCAAATACAGGTGTCCTGATCTGACGATAGCCGTAGGTTTCAAAAATATCACTGCAGATATTCTCCACCCGCTGCCAATCGCGCGTTTCGGGAGGAAGAATATCTCTGGTTCCTTTTATGGAAGCCGGCGTGCGCTGCTTATCGCTCATTTCTCAGTAAACACCCCCATCTTCCTGTATTTTTGATACCGCAGTTCAATGCGTTTTTCCGAGTCCAGCTTTTTCAGCTCCTCCAGCGCAGCCTGTATTTCCTGGTCAACTTTTTCAAATGTGGTCTCCCAGTCAATATGCGCACCTCCGGGAGGCTCCGGTATAATCTTATCCGCTATCCCAAATTCTCTCAGGTCCCGGGCCAGAAAACGTAGATTTTCCGCCGCCTGGGGCAGCGCCGTCTGATCTTTCCATAAAATGGCCGCACATCCCTCTGGAGAAATAACGGAATAAAATGAATTTTCCAGCATCAGCAGCTTGTCTCCCACACCGACAGCCAAAGCTCCTCCGCTGCCGCCTTCTCCAATAATGACATTCAATACCGGGACCTTCAACTGGGATATTTCCTTTAGATTAAAAGCGATGGCCTCTGCCTGGCCCCTTTCCTCGCCTTCTATTCCAGGGTAAGCTCCCGGGGTATCGATTAAAGTGATAATGGGATAACGATATTTTTCAGCCAGTTTCATGACCCGCAGTGCTTTCCGGTATCCTTCCGGATTGGGTTGTCCAAAATTCCGGTTGATTCTTTCCCGGGTGGTCCGTCCTTTTTGATGCCCGATAACGGCCACGCTCTCCCCTTGGAACCGGCCGAATCCCGCCACAACTGCGGGGTCATCACCGGCACGGCGGTCGCCGTGAAATTCCAGAAAATCCTGGGTCAGGCGCTTAATATAATCCCAGGTATAAGGACGCTGAGGATGACGGGCGATTTGCACGCGGTGCAGCGCCGTTAATCGCGGCTGCAATTTTTCCCATTCCGAAATGATTTGTTTTTTTATGGTGTCGATCTTTTCCCGGGATGGAGTTTCAGATTCCAGCTCTTTATCGATCCGGTCTTTGTATTCTTGAACCTTATTCTCTAATTGATAATAATCTTTTTCAGCACTCATGTTTTCCTGCCATGGATTTTTTTTACGGTTTGTACTGTCACCGGACGGAAATGGTTTTCCCGGTCCGGCCTGTTTATTCTATAGATTTACCATAATAAATTCAAGATTGCTTCTTCGGTTGAATCCGCTGCTGAATGCTGTTCAGCAAAAACGGCCGACAGCCGGCCGGTTTGAATTACAGCTCTTTGATGAAAATATTCCGGAAATAAACCGGCGAACGGCTGTCATGATTCTGAAGCCCGATATATCCTTCGCCCGCAAAATCCCGAACTTTACCCCCGGTTTCCGCATCCCAATCCAGGCTCTGGATCCCATTGATCTCCAGATTTAAATGGCCTTCCTTGAAAGTTATGACCAGGTGATTCCACTCCCCCGCCGGTTTACACGCATCTGTTTCCGGCGCTTTAACGTCGTACACAGCGCCGGTTTTATGTTTTCCGTCTCCGGCATTATAGATTTGTATCTCAAAAGAGTGGTAAATATACTCATTGCTGACTGGAACCCCGGGAACCCGGATAAAAATCCCGGAATTGGTGTTTTCCTCCGCACTCATGAAATCCACGGTTAGAACGAAATCTTTAAATTCTTTCCCGCTGTACCAGAATAATCCCATCCCGCCTTGAGATTTTAGAATGCCGCTTTCCGGATCAAGCAGAAAATACCCGGGCCCGTAGTGGTTCCACCCATGTTTATGGTAACGGCCGCCGCTTTTCGCCAGCAGCTGCTGATATCCGGAATAGTATGTGATGCTGTCCACGTATTCCATTCCTGCCCGAATAGGAGGATTGGGATTATCCGCCGCATCCGGATCCTCATATTCTATTGTCAGCACTCCGTTATAATCCTGAAAGGTCAATTCCGCCAGTATATCATGAATGCCGGCTTCTCCCTGTCCAAAAGGGACATCCGTCGCCGCTTTGGTCCCGAACCGGTCGAGGTCTTTTAAATGGACATCTATGATTCTCCCCTGGAGCATTCGCAGCGCTTCCAGAGGGACCACTCCAGAGCGCATCCAATGCCCCGTATCCGCACAAACTCCAATCCGGGGATCCAGGCCGTCAATCCGTTCCAGCACGGTTTCCGGCCGGGCATACTTGCTGGGATCCGGATGATTATGGATAGCGATTTGAATGCCCGTTTCCTTCACCATTTTTTCCAACATGGAATAATCATCAAAGGCCGGCTCCGTAACAATAGTGCAAAAGCCCATGTCTTCAGCAAAGTCAAAAACGCTTTGCATGCTTTCTCTGCTGTTTTCAAATCCAACCACACCATAATTAATAAGACGCAGTCCGTTTTTCTTTAACTTTTCTTTCACTTGCTGCCGGTAGGATTCCGACAGATCATGGTCAAATTTGATGTCGGGATTGTCCCGGCTTAAAGTCTGTCCGGGATATGCTTCTATATAGGTGATGCCTAATTCTTTCACTTTATCCAGCGTTTCCATGAATGTGGATTCCCGGAATGTCCAGCTCTGCACCGCCAGTGGAAAATCATATATTCTTATTTCGTCGTAGGGCGGCCGTTCCAGAACCGGGAAAACCAATTGGGGCTCAGCTTCTGCTGCAGCCGCAGGCGCTTCCTGTTCATCTCCCGGCCCCCCGCCTCCGCAAAAACTCCAGACAACCGCGACCAGAATAAAACTTATGGCCGCTGCAAAATGCTTTTTCATATCCTCCTCCTTCTTGTTCCCGCTCTAAGGTCCCGCAGTTATTGAGATCCCCGGGTCAATCAGGGATCCACTTTCCTTTTGCTGCCGCAGGTATAAAATCATCCAGTCCGGGAGGCGGAAAATCCAGGGTCGTCTGCTGCTCCGCGCTCATATAAGCCGCCATAAGCAGGCGGGTGACTTCCAAACCGTCATCAAAGTTTTCCGCCGGCCGTATTCCCTCTAAAAAGCTCTGCACCATATGCCGGTTTTCCGCCGTATAACCATATTCGATCTCTTCACTGCTGACCACCGGCATCAGTCCCGTTTCCGCATTTTGTTTTTCAACCAAGTCCTCCCCTTCCTTTCCCTGAACATTCCGGCTGAAAAAGATCTGCAGGTCCGAATTCAAAGAATTGACGGAAAGGGAATATTCCGGGCCCAGCACCTCCATACTCAAACGCAGCCCGGCTCCCACATAACACCAGCTGGTCGTTGTTTCCACCACCAGTTTTTCATTTTGCCCCCCCCGGTACTCAATCAAAGCCCGGGCAAAATCCTCGGCGGGTCGGCTGCGGTAATCCGTTTTCCCTCCGCTGCGGTCGGATAAAATGCGGGCATAATGCGGTTGACTCCATTTTAAGCAGTCGGCATACGCCGTAATCCTGGCGGGTCGGATACTGGTCCGTTCCTCATCCGGAGAAGTCAGCATATAACGGGCTTCTTCGACTGAATGACACATCATATCATTGATAACCCCGCCCCCCTGCAGGCTCCCTTCCCAAAACCAGGGCATATGCGGCCCGCTGTGTTCTTCAGAGGCGCGGGCTAAATAGGGCCGCCCGGTGGTGCCGGCTCCCCGTTCCCAGAGAATTTCTTTGCCCCGTACAACACTGGGGGAAAACACCTGGTTTTCAAGATAACCGTCCAGCAGACTGGTGTCTTCCAGTAAAGATTTTATTTTTTGTGCTTCCCGGACATTCCTTCCCAAAGGCTTCTCGCAGGCGATTCCTACAAGATCTCCCTTGCCTTTTTTCAGGGCATAGGCTATTTCCTCCATATGTTCCAGCCGGGTATAATTAGGGGAACAAATCCAAATCGCATCGATCTCCGGATCAGCCACCATATCCGTTACCGTCGGATACACCCGGGCGTTCCCTACTCTGAGTTCTCCGGCCAAAGCCGCCGCTTGCTGAGCCCTTTCCTCTGTCCGGCTGACAATCCCCAAAATATCCGCATCCCGCACTCCCACCCAAGAGCGTATATGAAAGCGGGTGATGAAGCCAGCCCCGATAAATCCGACACCCAAACGTTCTTTTTTCATGCCGTCTCCTTCTGCGTATCTATGTTCACCGGCCTTTTCCGTTCCTTAAAAAGCAGAATAAACGCGACCGCGCATAATATAGTCATTACGGCGGGAATGACAAAAACCTCGCGCCAGTCGGTTCCTGCCGGTCCGGTGAAAACAGTCTGAATCCAGCCGACAAATAAACTGCCTAAAAAATTTCCCAATCCCAAAGTGACAATCGCGATCATACTTTGGGCTGACGCCCTAATGTCCGGAGGTGATACTTTGTCAATATAAATAAAAGCTGCCGTGAAAAAGAAAACATAACAAAAACCATGCAGAGAAAGGGATGCGATAACCAGCCATACCGGATGTCCAATGACAAAAATGATATACCGGGCCGGCCAGGCCAAAACACCGATAATCATGGTTTTTTTGATTCCGAATTTAGGCAGAAAATACGGCAGGAGTAAAGCCATAACAAAGATTTCCGCCACCTGCGCAATGACCATAACCCCTGAAATCATCGACCGGTCGATCCCGATAGTATTAGAGGTTAGATAAGGCGCCGTCAGAATATAATAAAACTGCAGTTCCGTGGCCACAATAAAGGCAATACCGACAAATATGGCTAAATTTTTATTTTTCAGCATTCTGATGGCTTCCAGGAAAGCCCAGGGCTTTTTTGATTCTTTACGCGGAGGAGTATGCGGAAGACTGAATGCCTGAATGCCCATGATCAAGGAAAAGACTCCAGCCAGCATGAGGGTATCACCCCGCATCGCAATCGCTTCTGTGCTTTCGCCCACCATTCTCCATCCGGCCAGCAGTAAACCGGCCACGATCCAGCCGATGGTTCCCCATACCCGTACAATACCAAATTCTTTTTCAGAATCCTTTAGATTAATAAAAGCAATGGAATTCGTCAGAGCCAAGGTAGGTGCGTATAAAATGGAATAAATCA